>NZ_LIAC01000024.1:0-89370 GCF_002210235.1 Flavobacterium sp. NLM | reverse complement strand
TCTTCAACGGATTAAAATCCATTACTCCAAAATAATCATTCCTTCGGAATTTTATATGCAGCGTTCCGTAGGAACAAATTATATTGTAGGGATGGATTTTAATCCATCTTCGCAAACATAATTGTCAATCTTTGTCGATTCTCTAGTGCGATTCCTCGTTCCTCGGAATGGCAAACTTTACGTAAAAAAAAACAAAAAAACTCACAAAGATTACGTAACGAAACCCGACAGGTTTTTAAAACCTGTCGGGTTTAACAATCTCCTCGGAATGACAAACTTTGGCGAAACCTGAAACTTGAAACTTGAAACAATCAAAACCAAAAAAGGCACAAAATCTAAAATTTCATGCCTTTTCAAATATATTATAAATTCCTCTTAGAAAAATCTGCTATGCCAGCTATCGGCAGCAGGAACTTCCCAGGATTCGTTGAATTCTTCGATATTGTTAACCAGATTATTGAAAACAATAGTATTCTCAGAAACTGATTTATCTTTTACCATTTTCTTGAAATCAATTAATGGTTTGTGTGCAATATGCTCTCCAAGTTTAAAAGTAACGTTCATTTTGTCTAATAAATCGACGTTGTACTTTTTCTCCAAACCTTGAATAAATTCTACCGAACTATCAATAGAACAGCCTGTAGCAGCCTGAACATCCTGATTTACGGCTAATATTATAAAACGATTGTATTTAAGCAAAAATGAAGCTTCAAGACTGGTTCCGTGTGCGGCCCATTGCTCTACAAAAGCTTTTAAATCTGTTTCGATTTCAGAAAACTCTTCCTCAGAAAATTTTCTGTTCGATTGGTAAATCCAAACTCTTGATTCACCAGGTAAATTTTCAAAAGGTATATACATTTTTTAATTTTAGATTTTAGATTGTTGATTTTAGATTTTTTTTAAAGTTTTAAGTTTCAGGTTTCATGTTTCAAGTTGAAAAACTTTGTCGCTTTGCACCTTTGCCTCTTTGAACCTTAAAAACTAAAGATCCTGCGCATTCGCAATTAACTCCGCAACGTCCATTACTTTTACCTCACCCTCTTTATGAGCATGTTTAATTCCATCCGTTAACATCGTGTTACAAAAAGGACATCCGGCAGCGATAATATCCGGCTGAACTTCTAATGCATCTTCTGTACGCAATACATTTACTTCTTTGTTTCCAGGTTCAGCATCTTTAAACATCTGTGCTCCACCTGCTCCACAACATAATCCGTTTGCTTTTGAGCGCTTCATTTCTACTAACTCAACGTCTAATTTTTGGATTAAATCCCTTGGTGCTTCGTATACTTTATTGGCTCTTCCTAAATAGCAAGGATCATGAAAAGTAATTTTCTTTCCTTTAAACTGTCCGCCTTCAACTGTAAGTCTTCCGTCATCAATTAATGATTTAAGGAATTCTGTATGATGAATAACTTCATAGTTTCCACCTAATTCAGGATATTCATTTTTTAAGGTATTAAAACAATGCGGACAAGCGGTAACGATTTTTTTCGCTTCATACGCATTTAAAACCTCGATATTCATCATGGCCTGCATTTGAAACAAAAATTCATTTCCGGCTCTTTTTGCAGGATCACCAGTACAACTCTCTTCTGTACCTAATACTGCAAAAGACACATTGGTACGATTTAAAATACGTACAAAAGCCTTTGTAATTTTTTTTGCTCTATCATCAAAACTCCCTGCGCAACCTACCCAAAATAAAACTTCTGGTTGTGTTCCCTGGGCTAGCATTTCTGCCATTGTTGGCACTACTAAACTTTCTGACATCTTCTTTTGTTGTTAAATCGGTTAATTGTTATTTGGTTAATCGCTCTCTATGATAACCTTACTAAAAACCTTACTATTTTTAATCACTTAAACGGTTAAAAAAATAACCGATTAAACTCTTTTCTAATTCTCGTTTTTCCAATTCAATCGGTCCTGCTGGCTGTACTGCCATGGTGCACCATTATT
The DNA here is from genome assembly GCF_002210235.1 of Flavobacterium sp. NLM. Taxonomy (NCBI): domain Bacteria; kingdom Pseudomonadati; phylum Bacteroidota; class Flavobacteriia; order Flavobacteriales; family Flavobacteriaceae; genus Flavobacterium; species Flavobacterium sp. NLM. Next base: position 87,411 of record NZ_LIAC01000024.1, on the reverse strand, counting down.
TTCGATATTGGTCATCATTGCATTCAGTGACATTGGCGCAGCACTCTGTTCCATCACTAAATAACGACGCATATCCATAATAATAGACAACGGACTAATATTTACGGGACATTCTTCTACACAAGCGTTACATGATGTACAAGCCCATAATTCTTCTGGTGTGATGTAATCGTTTAATAATGTTTTATTATCCGGAACAAAAACACCTTTATTGGCATCTATATTTTTTCCAACTTCGGTTAAACGATCTCTTGTGTCCATCATAATTTTACGTGGAGACAATTTTTTCCCTGTTTGATTCGCCGGACATGAAGACGTACAACGACCACATTCTGTACAAGTATAGGCGTTTAAAAGCTGCACCCAGTTTAAATCCTGAACATCGCTTGCACCAAATTTAGATGGAACAGCATTTTCATCAACCGGAGCCGCTGCAAAAGGATCTGCGTTTGGATCCATCATCAGCTTCACTTCTTTTGTAACTGATGCTAAGTTATCAAACTGGCCTTCTGGTTTTAAATTTGCAAAGTAGGTATTTGGGAATGCTAAAAGTATGTGTAAGTGTTTTGAGAAATACAAATAGTTCATAAAAATCAAAATACCCACAATATGCAGCCACCAAAAAGCTTCAAACAATAGCACAACCAGTTCGTTTGAAAGTCCATTAAAAATTGGAGCAATAAACTGACTTACCGGAAAAGTTCCTGCTTTATGAAAAACGGCTCCCGGAACATTTTGCAAATGCAGGTCAGAAGCATTCATTAATAAAAACAAGATCATTAAAACAGTCTCAAAATACAAAATGTAGTTTGCATCGTTTTTAGGGAATCCTGTTAAATCAGAATGTATAAAACGTTTCAGTCTGATAAAATTTCTTCTGATCCAAAAAACGGTAACAGCAAAAATTACAAGTATGGCTAATATCTCAAAAGAAGCAATTAAAACATCATAAACTACACCTAAATAAGGGGCAAAAATTCTATGAGTTCCTAGTAATCCATCGATTATAATTTCAAGTAATTCAATATTAATAATTACGAAACCTACATATACCAGGATATGAAGTATTCCGGCAACAGGGCGTCTCACCATTTTTGACTGCCCAAGAGCAATCAAAGCCATGTTTTTCCAACGAGCTTTAGGATTATCTTTTCTATCTACGTCAACTCCTAAATTAATGTTGCGGATGATTTTTTTTACGCTCGCTGCAAAAAAACCAAAACCTACGACAAGAAGTATGGCGAATAAAATATTATCTAAATAACTCATTACAATTATTTTTTATCAGTTGAATTTGTTTCTGCCGGTGCTACATAAGGTTTGTTTTTCTTCCCAAAAAGAGAAACGTTTACGTAACGTGTTGGATAAAGTCGAACATCTTGTAATAACAATTCAAGCTCTTTTGAAGTTTTTGAAAGGTTGTTGTAAAGCGCATCGTCGTTTAACAATTTCCCTGCTGTACCTTTTCCAGAATTTAAATTAGCCATGATACCATCTACTTTTGCTAAAGTCTGGTTTAGGTTACGAACTGTTTTTCCAAGATCGGCTTTATTTAAAGAATCAGATATTTTATTGAAGTTGCTTGACATTTTATTAAAGTTTGTCACCACTCCGTTTATCTGGCCTTTGTTAGTATCTAAGATATTGTTGATACTTCCCGAAGCTCTGTGAAACTGTTCCATTGTCTGGCTCAATTCTGCTAAAGTTTTCTTTAAATCCTGCTGTGTTTTTTGGTCTAAAACATTGTTTAATCCCGTAACAAGATTATCAATATTTAAGAGCATTTTATCCAATTTAATTGTAATTGGCTCAATTTTACCACCTAAAGATTCCGTTAATCCCAACTTAACAACAGACTCCAGTGTTTGTCCGTCTTCTGCCAGTTCTTTATCTGCTAAATTTGGAATGATGGCAATTTGCTTTCCTCCAATTAAGCTTCCGGAATATAAAGATGCTTTACTTGTTTTAGAAATTGGAAAATCTGTTTTTAATTGAAGTTCAACTAATAATTTTCCTGTTGTTTCACTGATTGTAATTTTAGTTACCTTACCTACTACTAGTCCGTTTATAGTAACGGGCGCTGATTGTGCCAATTCTTCAACATTGTCATATTCAGCATAATATGTTTTATAATTGGTAAAAAGGTCTTTTCCTTTTAAAAAACTGTAGCCCCAGATAAATAATAAAATAGACGCTATGACTAATACAGCCGTTTTAATTTCTCTTGTTAGTTTCAAAATTCTAAGTGTTTTGTTACAAAATTAGTATAATATTTCGAACTTGTGACGATTATTTAATCGCATCCTGAATATTGATTTTTTCTCCGTCTTTAGTTGCTATTAAATATGCTGCGCCATATCCTTTATTCTTAGCTTCTTCCAGATATTTTTTCGCAGCTTCATAATCCGAAGTTTCCTGATAGAAATATTTATAAATATTGTTTTCGTAGATCATTGTTACATTTTTTAGTCCTTTAAAATTTTTAGGTTCTAAAGGTGTTTTTTTAATACTTGCAATAAGCTGTACTTTAAAGAATGTTCCTTTTGGGGCTGCAGGCGCAGGTGTCTGCACCACTTTTTTTGGAGTCGAAGTATCTCTTACAGGTTTAGCTTCAACTGCTTCTGAAGTTCCTGAACCAAAATATTCTCTTTTGTAACTCAAAATAGCTTCTGCAATTGCTTTTGCGATATCATCCTGTCCTTCTTCAGAATTTAAAATATTTCCTTCTGTTGGGTTAGATACGAATCCGGTTTCAACTAAAACTCTTGGCATATACGCTTTATGAAGTACCATAAATGGTGCTTGTTTTACACCACCTTGTCTGATTTTTTTTCCAAGTCTCTCAAAATTGTCTTCAATTTTACTTGCTAACGAAATACTATTATCCAAATATTCTTCCTGCATTAAAGTAATTCCAACCATTTGTTCTGGAGAATTTGGATCGAAACCATCGTATTTACGTTTGTAATCTTTCTCTAAAGTAATTACCGAGTTCTCTTTTTTCGCCGCTTCAAGATTTGATGCCACTTTACTCAAACCCATTACATACGTTTCGGTACCATCTGCTGCGGTATTTTTATTGGCATTACAATGTATGGAAACAAAAATATTAGAATTGGCTCTATTTGCGATATTGGCTCTTTCGACCAAATCAATAAAGACATCTGTTTTACGAGTATAGATTACATTGATGTTTGGATTAAGCTCTAAAATTTTCCCTACTTTCAGTACAATAGCCAAAGCAATATTTTTTTCAATCCGCCCGCTGTAAACGGCACCAAAGTCGTGATCTCCGTGTCCGGCATCAAGTGTTACTTTAAAAACATTTGACTGGCTATATGTGCAAAATGACGCTATTGTTAGAAAAAAGGTAAAGATTACCTTAATTTTATTTAATCTATTCATAAATCTTAAAGTTAATTTTAATAAAACGCAGCTGTTATAATTTTTACAATTGATTATTTTTGCCAAAAAATTATATGTAAGTTTGACATGTCAAAAAACAAGCCATAATTTTACAAAAATAGCATTTAAACCTTTGCAGACAAACTTATTTAATATCGTTTTAATATCATTTTTCCTAACAATGGGATGTGGTAATTTATATTCGCAAGAGATAAAATCTAAAAAAAAGCCTTTACCAGCTGCAAAACAAACAGATAAGCCTCAAATAACTCAAAATGACACTATAAAATTAGATACTGTCAGACCAACCAAGACTTTCCTGGATGGCAAGGTAAGATACAAGGCAAAAGATTACGCAAAAATCGATCAGAAGAAAAAACTGATTACTTTATACAACGAAGCTGAATTATACTACAAAGATGTTGAACTAAAATCTGGTATAATTGTTTTGAATTATGAAAAGGATGAAGTTTATGCTGGAAGAATTAAAGATTCTGCCGGAGTTTTAGTGCAGTACCCGAACTTTAAACAAGGTTCGAGCGAGGTTCAGCCCGATTCTATCCGCTTTAATTTTAAAACAAAAAAAGCATTAATTTACAATTCAAGAACCAAACAAGGTGAATTGAATATTAAAGCTGCAGTTACTAAAAAAGAAAATGACTCTGTTTATTATCTAAAAGGTGCGCGAATCACAACGGCACAGGATATTGACAATCCGGAATACTACTTTAGAACAAGCAAAATAAAATTTGTTCCCGGAAAAAAAATTGTTACCGGTTTAACGCAAATGGTTATTGCCGATGTTCCTACTCCGCTGGCTTTGCCTTATGGTTATTTCCCTTTGAGTCAGGAAAAAAGCGTTTCAGGTATTATTATTCCAAGTTATAACGATTCAAATACCAGAGGTTTCTCTTTACAAAATGGTGGTTATTATTTTGCTTTAAGTGACAATTATGACTTAACGGTTTTGGGAGATTATTATACCAATGGTAGTTACGCCATGCGTTTTGAATCGGCGTATGCAACCCGATATAAATACAGAGGAAATGTTAATATTCGATTTGAGAATTTAATTAGCAGCGAAAGAGGTTATCCTGATTATTCCAAACAAAATATTTACAATATTCAGTGGTCACATTCAAAAGACACAAAATCAAATCCTAACTCAAGTTTTAGTGCATCTGTGAACATGGGTAGTAGTAAGTACTTTAAACAGTCTATTAATCAGGCTAACGTTGGGTCAAATTTGAATAATACCTTAAGTTCATCTATTTCATATAATAAAACTTTTAATACGATTCCGGGTTCTCGTATTTCGTTGTCTGCTACACATCAGCAAAATACACAAACAGAGCAAATCCAAATGAGTCTTCCTAACCTTCAGGGAAGTATTGACCGTATTTATCCTTTTGTTGGAAAAGACGGGGTTAAAAAAGGGTTTATTAAAAACATCAACTTACAATACAACGTAACAGGTAAAAACAACATCACTACTTATGATTCCTTGTTTTTTAAGCCTCAAATGTTCAGAGACGCACAAATTGGTATGCAGCACTCTATTCCGATAAGTACTAACTTTAAAGTATTCAAATATTTTAGTGCCGGAGCATCAACAAACTATCAGGAAACATGGGTAACAAAAACTATCAAAAAAGGTTTTGATGATAGCAAAGGACAAGTTGCCGATAAAACAGTAAATGGTTTTGATTCGTACAGAACATATAATTTAAGCACCAATTTAGGAACTACTATTTACGGTACATTCAATTTTGGAGAAGATAAAAGGATTCAGTCTATTCGTCACGTTATGAGGCCGAGTCTTACGTATTCGTATACACCAAGTTTTGATCAATATTATGAGCATTATACGGTTGATGCGTCTGGTAAAATTTCTACCGATGAATACTCGCGGTTTGCAAATGGTATTTACGGCGCGCCTGGGCAAAGCAATTCAAACATTGTAGGTTTTTCATTAAGTAACACTTTTGAAGCCAAAGTAAGAGACAAGGACAGCACGAAAACTGAACCTAAGAAGATAATGCTGTTGAACAATTTAAACTTCAATACAAGTTATAATTTTAGTGCTGACGGAAAAAAGGCTTTAGCCTGGCAGCCAATTGTAGTAAGCGGAGGAACGCAGTTTTTTGACAATAAAATGAATGTCAATTTTGGGGCTGTTTTAAATCCTTATGCGATTGACAATGCAGGAAATGTTATAAACAAGTATAATATTGACAATGGCGGAAGTTTGTTTAGAATGACTAGTGCCAACCTTACCATGAATTATTCCTTTTCAAATAAGGGAACCGGAAAAGAAAAAAATACGCAAAGCCAGCGAAACGGTGGTCGTAATGACGATTTATTCGGAACAAACACAGACTTAAACGACAGCCGAAATAGTCAGTTTGCTAATGAACCGGAACGCGACGAAGATGTTGTAAGTGAGTTTTTTAGTTCAAAAATTCCTTGGGATATGACAATGGCGTATTCGCTTACTTATTCCAATACTGCAAGAGAAAATAAAATATCCGGAAACTCTATTATGATTTCTGCCAATATGGATATTACGCCTAAATGGAAAGGCGGAGTTTCTACCGGTTATGATTTTGTTCAAAAAGGGGTTACTTTTACTCAATTCCGTTTTGAAAGAGATTTGTTAAGCTGGAGAATGGCTTTTAACTGGAATCCGATGGGACCAAATGCTAACTGGAACTTCTTCATTGGAATTAAATCTGGTATGCTGAGTGACATTAAATGGAACAAACGCAGTACTTCTAATCGATAATTTGTCGACTTAAAATAATTTATCATGAAAAAAATAATCTTTACAGAAAAGGCTCCGGCTCCTATTGGGCCGTACAATCAAGCCGTATTATCAGGAAATACACTTTATACTTCTGGGCAGATTGCTATAAATCCGGCTTCGGGAGAACTTGTTACTGATAACATCAATGATGAAACTAAACAAGTAATGGAGAATATTGCAGCTATTTTAGAAGCGGCCGATATGACTTTTGAAAACGTTGTAAAAGCAACGATCTTCATCATGGATATGAACAATTTTGGTGCTATTAACACTATTTACGGTTCTTATTTTAACGAAAAAACCGCTCCAGCACGTGAAACGGTTCAAGTGGCATGTCTGCCAAAAAATGTAAATGTTGAGATCTCTATAATTGCAGTGCAATAGCATCTAATAATAATTGTGCCGTTGCTTCATTTGTTGCCAGCGGCACATTATGCACATCGCAAACACGAATTAGCATATTAATATCAGCTTCATGCGGATGACTTGATAATGGGTCTTTAAAAAAGAAAACCATTTGTGTAATTCCTTCCGCTACTCTGCCTGCAATCTGCGCATCACCGCCTAAAGGTCCGGAAAGCATTCTTTGGGTTTTAAATCCCGCTGCTTCCGCTTTTCCTCCAGTTGTTCCGGTACCAATAAGTCTGATTTTTTCATTATGAAGAACTGCTTCATTCTTAATCAAAAAATCAATCAAATCTGCTTTTTTACCGTCATGCGCAATAATTGCAATTTCCATAAATCCAGAACTATTGGTTAGCAACATGGTAAGCAATTAAACCGTCAATTGGTCTTCTTAACACGTTTCCTAATTTAAGCTCGTATTTATCGAAAGTTTCTTGTAATTCATCTTTCAGATAAAAAGCAATAGAACCTACAAAATGCACAGGAACTTCTTTACAGTTATCAAACTGTTTGATGTAGTTTTTAACGAAAGATTTCATTCCTTTGAAAATAATTTTTCTGCAGAATTCTGTGTCTTTATGTTTAATTAAAAACTTAGCAAAAGTTGCCAAATAAGCATTTGGGTTTGGTTCTTTATATAATTTGTTTTTAATAAAGTCAGGATCAACGTCGTATTCTTTTTCAAGCTCAACCGCTAATTCCTTAGGCATTTTATTAAAATAGTATTTTCTAATTAATTCTTTTCCAAAAACGTTTCCGCTGCAGTCATCCATTACGATATATCCTAATGACTGAACTTTTTGGTGCAATACTTTTCCATCAAAATAACTGCAGTTTGAGCCAGTTCCTAAGATCGATACGATTGCTTCTTCTCCTTTTGGAGTTGTAGCATAAACAGCCGCGTAAGTATCTTCCTGAACGTCAACAATTGCGTTAGTAAAATACTCCTGAAAGATTTGCTTTAACCATTCTTTCATTCTGTCTGTTCCACAACCTGCTCCGTAAAAGAACAAATGTGTTGCATTTTTTTTATTTTGTAAAATATCAAAACGGTCATTCAATCTTGAAATGATTTCAGGTCCGTCAAGAATTTCAGGATTTAATCCTAAGGTTTGTGTCGTGAATAATACTTTTCCATTATCATCAATTGCAATCCAATCGGCTTTAGTAGATCCACTATCAACTATTAATTTCATTTTTTTTGTTTTTTGAATTAGTTTCTCTTCAAATAAGTGTGTTTTTTACATTAATTAAAGACAGAACAAAATAAGAAAATCCCGTTACTTGGTGATAACGGGATTTTGTAAAAATATATAATATTATTTTAAACCTGCAATATGTACAGATAAATCGATCAATTTGCTTGAGTATCCGTACTCATTATCATACCAAGATACTAATTTGAAGAAAGTTGAATTTAAACCAATTCCTGCAGTAGAATCAATGATTGAAGTTCTTTTGTCAGAAATAAAATCCTGAGATACAACTGCATCTTCAGTAAATCCTAAGATACCTTTTAAATCAGTTTCAGAAGATTTTTTCAAAACTGCCATAATTTCTTCATAAGAAGTTTCTTTAGCAACTTTTACTGTTAAATCTACAACAGAAACGTCAGCAGTAGGTACACGGAAAGACATTCCAGTTAATTTTCCATTTAAAGATGGAATTACTTTTCCAACCGCTTTTGCAGCTCCGGTTGAAGAAGGAATGATGTTAATTGCAGCTGCACGTCCACCTCTCCAGTCTTTTCTAGAAGGTCCGTCAGCAGTCATTTGAGTTGAAGTAGTTGCGTGAACAGTAGTCATTAAACCTTCAACGATTTCAAAATTATCGTGGATAACTTTAGCTAATGGAGCTAAACAGTTTGTTGTACAAGAAGCGTTAGAAACTACTAAATCAGAAGCTTTTGCAGTTTCGTGGTTAACTCCCATTACAAACATTGGAGCATCTGCAGATGGAGCAGAAATGATAACTTTTTTAGCACCACCTTTAATGTGCTCATTTGCAGTTTCGATAGTTGTGAAGATACCAGTACATTCTGCTACTACATCAACATCAACTTCATTCCATTTTAAGTCAGCAGGATTTCTTTCTGCAGTGATACGGATATTTCTTCCGTTTACATACAATTTTCCTTCTTTAACTTCTACAGTTCCGTTGAAACGACCGTGAACTGAATCATATTTTAATAAGTAAGCTAAGTGATCTACATCTAATAAATCGTTGATCGCTACTACTTCTACATTATCTCTATTGAAAGACTCTCTAAAAACGATTCTTCCGATACGTCCAAATCCGTTTATTCCTAATTTTACTTTTGACATTTTACTAAATTTTTGCTTTTGTTTTTATTATACTAATTCAAAGTCTAATTTCCTCACAATAAACTTCTTCTCTTTTAAACTTTATTATATATAATTATGTCGACATGATGTCTGACACTCTCAATAATTCTCTATCAATTTCAGATTTACCTTTAATTGCCTGCTCAAGCGGAGTTAAAATAACTTTATCTTCCTTAAGACCAACCATATAATTTGATTTTCCTTCAATTAAAGATTCTACTGCTTTTACACCAAGACGGCTTGCTAAAACACGGTCAAAACAAGATGGTGAACCACCACGCTGCATGTGCCCTAAAACAGAAACACGTACATCGTATTCAGGTAAATTAGCTTCAACGTAATCTTTTAATTCGAATACATTTTTACCAATTTTATCACCTTCGGCAATAACAACTATACTTGATGATTTTCCTGAAGCTTTACTTTTTTGAAGAGAGTCTAATAATCTGTCAAGACCTAAATCTTCTTCAGGAATAAGGATTTCTTCTGCACCTGCACCAATTCCGGCGTTAAGTGCGATGTGACCTGCATCTCTACCCATAACCTCTACAAAGAATAAACGGTTATGTGAACTTGCAGTATCTCTAATTTTATCAATACAGTCAACAACAGTATTTAAAGCAGTATCGTAACCTAAAGTAAAACTTGTACCATAAATATCATTATCGATTGTACCAGGAATTCCCATTACCGGGAAATTATATTCTGAGTTGAAGATTAAACCTCCGGTAAAACTTCCGTCGCCGCCAATAACTACTAAAGCATCAATTCCGGCTTTTAAAAGGTTTTCGTGCGCTTTTTTTCTTCCTTCCGGTGTTCTAAAGTCAACAGAACGAGCAGATTTTAAGATCGTTCCACCTTTATTTACAATGTTATTAACGCTTCGAGGGCCCATTTCTTTAAAATCGCCTTCTATCATTCCTTGATACCCTCTATAAATTCCTATGCATTCTATATTATGATAAGCACATGTTCGAACAACAGATCGTATTGCAGCATTCATTCCTGGTGAGTCTCCTCCTGAGGTAAGAACACCTACTTTTTTTATTGTTTTTGACATTATTTAAGTATTAAAGTTGTAAATTTAGCAAACATTCAGCACTTTTCGGGTTCTGTTTATAATAAATTAGTAAAATATGTTAAATTCAAACGTTTTCGTTAATAAGTTTTTTGATACCAAAAATTTCATTTAAAATAATAAATACCCCATTTTTTAATTAATTCTTTAAAAATAACAATACCTAAATGAAGTGTTATAAAAATATAAAGAACAGCACATTAGCAAAAAATTACTAAAAACGCTAAAGTTAGTCATAAAAAAACCATTCGTTGCGACGAATGGTTTTTTTATACTCTTTTTTAACAATGTGTTAGAAATCGTTGTCAGGAATCAGACCTTCATTATTATTTTGAGGCTTTGGTTTATTCTCCTCTTCTTTTTCTTTTTCTGATTTCTTTTTATTCTTTTCAGCTTCTTTTTTATTGTTGTTGAAATTAACAAAATCCGGATTTAAATTAGAATCCTGAAAATCATCTGAATTTTTTATGGCTTTTTCGAGTTTATGGCTTTTGAATAGTTTATTGACCAGTTCGCTGAAAGTATCAAAATCGACTTCATACGAAATACCAACTCCCTGTGTATAACCAATTCCTTGTCCTATATAATTAATGTCATTTTCTTTATTAAATAAGCGAAGGTTCATTGATCCGTCTTCGTTTACTCTATACAATATTTCTATATCTCCAACAATAGCAGATTCGTTTACTCCGCCAACGGGAACACCAACTTTTCCGTTTATCGAAATTCGTTCATTAATCTGTGATGAAATATTGGCTACAAACTGTCCGTCGGCTTCCTGCCCTATTCTTCTGTCTGCCGATATAAAATTCAAATCTATATTAATAAGGTCATTGTCTGATTTAATAATGCCTCCTAATAAACTTGCCGCCGTTTCTGCAAACGTTCCTGATAAATCGCTTTGATTAAATCCGTCCTGACTCATAAAGGAACCGGTCGATAATAAATACAAGGCTTGCGTCTGGCGCACGTCTTTATCATCTAACTTATATTGTATCTCCGATTTTAAAACGTTACTTACGGATGGAAACTGAATATCAAAATTAGGCTCTGGGCTCGTTAAATCTCCTCTTAAACCAATTACGACTTCTACCGGAACTTTTTTATTGAAAGAAGAATTGTCTAATAATACCGCAGGATTTGCTGATGTTTTGTAAACTGCTTCTAAATTTAGCTGGGCTTTCATTGGGTTTCCTTCCCAAATAATCGAACCACCTTTTTTTACAGCAAACTTTTTATCAATTAAACCACCGTATTTAAAATTATACGTTCCTTCGTATGCCTGGAAATCTCCCCACATATTAAATTTACCCAGCGTATTGATTTTAAATAATAACGATCCGTATCCTTTTCCTTTCATACCGTGACCGGAATTTCGATCCAGAATTACTTCAACCTCTGCATCTGGCGTAATATCAAAATCAAACTCTAATTCAAGTCCGTTATAATTTCGGGTTTTCTCAACAATACCTTTAGATAAATTGTATTTCTCTTTTGGCGTAACAAAATGAATCCAGTTGCTTTCGCTGGAATTTTGTACGTTACTAATCGGGATTTTAACTTCTGTTCCTTTTTCAGATTTGGCATCAACCTTAATAAATAAACTTTCTGTTGGGCCTTTTATACTAGCCGTTCCGTTTATAAATGCTGTTCCAAAATACGCAGCATCTTCGCTGTCCTTTGTATCAAGCGCCAATAATCGTTTTGAAGTTATGGTTAAATCTAATTTCCAGTCTCCAAAATTATGATGCTCAATTGTTCCGTTCAGCAATCCTTTTGTTCCGAATTTTGTATCGGTTAACTGATTGTTTCTAAACAGGAATTTTTCATCTGTTAAGTCAATAACCGTTCTGTCGCTTAATGCATAATCAACATTTAGGTACGGAATTGTCATTCCGGCTTTCTCCACATACAAACGTCCGTTGATTTCCGGCTTTTTCAAATTCCCCACAACCGCAGCATTTCCTGAAACAGAACCTCGTACATTTGATAATACATCGCCGCCGACAGTTCCTAATGTTGCCAGATTAAATCCTTCAAGTTTTAAATTTAAATCTAAGAATGTCTCTTTATTTTCGACAGCAATAGTTCCGTTTGCTCTAAACGACTCGGCAAAACCATTTACGATCGAAGAATTTATAGTAAACTTTCTAAAACTCTGATCTCCGGAAATATCAAAATTCAAAGTTCCCAGATCGACTTTATTTAAATTAAGATGATCGACTACAATATTTGCCGTGGGCTGAAAAACATCTTTATTCTGCTTATAATTTATATTTCCGTTTAAGTTTCCGTTGAAAACAAATTTGGAATTAAAAGGTGTGATTTTATTAATATCAACATCTTCAAAATTGAGGACAATATCTTTATAATCTTTTCCTTTAATAACTCCGTTTAAATCAATTTTCTGGTTTTCGTGCGACAATACAATATTATCAATCGTGAAGTTTTTAAAATACTGATCAAAAACAATCTGATTGTCTTTTTTTGCATCTTCATTTAAATACCATAAATAGTCTTTAAACTTCATTTCAGATTTCTTGATGCCGACTATATTATTTTTGTTTTTATCAATAGTATGATACAAATCGAGATTGAAATAATCCTGGCCTTTGTCGCCGCCTTTAAACTCAGAACGTACAAACAAAGTATCTTTTGATGTTACATTGATTAAATTAAAATCTCGTATTTTATAATATGGCGTTTTGATACTATCTAACTCAATGAAAGCATTATAAAGCGGGTTTTTATTGTCAATGCTGATTCTGATATTATCAAAAGTATTTTTGGCCGCGCTGATTTGTTTTGATCGGAACCCGAATTTAAATTCCTGTAAATCTGAATCTATTTTTCCACGAACTACTGTACTTGAATCAATTGTCATTTCAGGATACAGCATTTCGACAACCTTATTATATACATGAAAGTTAAAACGCAGAAATTGTCCTTTTTTAACTTTAAACGGTTTATAATTGGTATATAAACTTCCAACAGAATTCATTACCAGTTTATCCAATTGTGCAAATTGAAATTTACCTACAATTTTACCTTCAACAATATCCGATGAATTAATGGTTATGGTACGAAGTCGGTCTGCATCAAAATTGGAGCTTACCGTAACTTCATCAAAAGCATAAGTAGCTTTTGGGTTTTGATATACGGCATCTTTAATATAAATATTTCCCTGAAGATTCTCGATCGAATTTCCGGTTAACTGAACAACAGCATCACCTTTAAAATTAGAAATAGAATCATTGATGAATTTCAGTTTTCGCAAATCAGAGTTTTCGACATTGATATGAAAATCGTAACGGCTTTCTTTTTTACTTAAATCAACCAAACCGTCAAATGTCAGGCTTAGATTTGGATCATTTACAGAGATTTGTCCTTTATAATAAGGAAGCTTGAAATTACCATTTACAACAATATTACTGTACGTATATTTATTGTAATCTAATTTTGCAATGTCTCCTTTTACAATCGTGTTCAGATATTTTTCTGTAAAACCAACACCGTCAACATCAACATCTAAAGTTGTTCTTCCTATATCTTTTCGATCTAATAAAGCGCCGACATTAAAATTATCTAAAACTATATTTCCTGAATAAGAAGCTTTATCAATAAAATCCATATTATTCATATGGAGATTGACTTTACCGTTTCCTAAATCAGTTGCCATTTTAAAATCGGTTTCTAAATCTGTTGTCGAGACTTTTGCTTTTCCAACAATATTAAACTTCCCAATTTTTTTTAATTCTTTCGGCAGCTTTTTACCTAAAACACCCGGAAGTAAAACCACCAGATTATCATAACTTGAAATCAATTTGTCGAACTTTCCGTCCATAGAAAACTTCTGTTCTTTTGTTCCCAGAAGATTTCTAAAATTGATTGTTCCAAAAATTTTCGAACCGTTTGTATCCGTAAGTCTAAGGTGATTTAAATTCAGGTTATTTAAAGTTCCTTTTATTTTAGTCCTAACTTTAAAATGCTGGTTTTTACCTAATCCGTCATAAAAATAACGAATATCGTTTGAAGCAATTGAAGACGAATCTAACGCTACATTAAACTGAACTTTATCTGTAAATTCAAGAAAATCGCCAGGTTTATAATTTAAAATTGCTTTTCCGTAAATTGAAGATCTTTTGGTTTTAATCGCTAAATTGTCGACCTGAATTCTTTTTTTGGTATAACTGAATTTCCCTGTAAAATTAGAAACATACAAACCGCGGTGGTCCTGAAATGAAAACCTGTGAATTATAGTCGTTACATCAGGTCCGTATAATTTAAAATCGCTGATATAAGCGTTTAGTTTTTTAAAATCTAAAAACTGAGGCGTTCTTTTATTTTCATCTACAACAGAAAAGTTTCCTTTTTCTATGTAAGCATTTTTGGCCGTAAAAAGAAAATGTTTGCCTGATTGTTTCTTTTCTTCTTTGGTTTCAAACAATTTAATAAACTTATTAATATTGTTTTCGTCTTCGTTTTTATAGGTTTTGATATTAAAAATCAAACCCGTTAAACGAAGGTCGCCAAAAAGTAAATCGCCGTCGACAAGTCGTTTGATGCTTAAAATATCGGTAGAAATAATATCAGAATAAATCATCGTTTTTTTATGATGATCTAAAATCAGGACTTTTTTAAGTTTTACACCGCCAAAAATATTAATGGCCACTTTATCAACACTAATGTTGGTTTTAAAATCTGTATTTAAAGTTTCGGTAATATAGTCAGCAATTTTTGTCTGTACGACAGGCAGAGAAAGAGTGATAGCAAGTATCAGCAAAAGTAAAATTAAGCCAATCAGGGTTCTGGATACTATTTTCTTAACTCTTTTGATAACTGGTATTATTATAGATTTTGTTTTAATTTAATTTGAACAGACAAAGGGCAGCTGTTTTGATAAAAATTCTTTAATTTTGGGGCTCTGCTTCAAATCAAAGCAATTCAAAATTTGATTTGTCAAATATAATTCAAAATTCGTGCCTTTATATGCAAAATTCAGAGGTTTTTATTCTAGCCATCGAAAGTTCATGCGATGATACTGCTGCCGCAGTTTTACATAACGATAAAGTTCTCTCAAATGTTGTGGCTAATCAATTAATTCACAATCAATATGGAGGTGTGGTTCCTGAATTAGCTTCGAGAGCCCATCAGCAAAATATAGTTCCTGTTATCGACGCAGCACTTCGTAAAGCAAATGTACAAAAAGAACAGTTAACTGCCATTGCCTTTACACAAGGTCCGGGCTTAATGGGATCTTTATTAGTAGGAAGTTCTTTCAGTAAATCATTATCACTAGCATTAAACATTCCGTTAATCGCTGTAAATCATATGCATGCTCATATTTTAGCCCATTTTATTGATGAAGAAGGCTATGATAAACCTGAGTTTCCTTTTTTGGCTTTAACCATAAGCGGCGGACATACACAGATTGTAAAAGTGAACAGCTTTTTTGATATGGAAATTATTGGTGAAACCACTGATGACGCCGTTGGAGAAGCTTTTGACAAGAGCGCAAAAATATTAGGACTTCCCTATCCGGGCGGACCTTTGATTGACAAATATGCAAAAGAAGGAAATCCAAAAGCTTTTACGTTTACAAAACCAAAAGTTCCTGGATTAGATTTTAGTTTTTCGGGATTGAAAACAGCGATTCTATATTTTATACAGAAGAACAAACTGGAGAATCCAAATTTTGTGGATGAAAACCTAAACGATATTTGTGCTTCGATTCAGCATACCATAATCGAAATTTTGATGGACAAACTAAAACTGGCTGTCAAAGAAACCGGAATTAAGCAAATTGCGATTGGCGGAGGAGTTTCTGCAAATTCAGGAATCAGAACTACTTTGAAAGAAAGCGAAGCCAAATACGGCTGGAAAACTTTTATTCCTAAATTCGAATATACTACAGATAATGCCGCAATGATTGGAATTGTGGGCTATCAAAAATATTTATCAAGTCGTTTTGAAACTTCTGCGGTGGTTTCAAAAGCGCGAATTCAATTTTAATTATGCAGTTATTTTACAATCCGGATATTGACGAAACAACCGAAAGTTTTTCTTTTGATAAAGAAGAAAGCAAACACATTATAAAAGTTTTACGAAAGAAAGATTCAGATATTCTGCATGTTACAAACGGTTTCGGTTTACTGTTTGAAACTGAAATCACATTGGCTTCAGATAATAAATGTATTGTTGCCGTTCGTTCGATAACAAAATCTCCAGAACCAAAATTTCGTCTGCATTTAGCCGTTGCGCCAACTAAAATGAACGATCGTTTTGAATGGTTTTTAGAAAAAGCTACAGAAATTGGAATTCAGGAAATTACGCCCATAATCTGCGATCGTTCTGAAAGAAAAGTGATTAATTTAGAGCGTTTTGAAAAGATTATTTTATCGGCAATGAAACAATCCAATGAAATGTTTCTTCCAAAATTAAACGATGCCATTTCGTTTAAAGAATTCGTGAAACAAAAAAACGAAGGTTTACAATTTATTGCACATTGTGAAGAAACAGACAAAAAATCTTTGAAGGAAACTTTAAAGCCAAATGAAGATGTTACTTTATTAATTGGCCCAGAAGGAGATTTCTCTGAAAAAGAAATAGCTTTGGCAATTGAAAATAAATATCAGCCGGTTACTTTAGGAAATACACGTTTGCGTACAGAAACGGCTGCGGTTGTAGCTTGCCATAGTGTTGTGTTTTTTAATGAAGTGCCGAATTAAAGATAATCTTGTCATCCTGAGGAACGAAGGATCACACTAGTTGATCGACACAGATTGGCGACTTTCTGTGCGGAGTTTCTTGTGCGATCCTTCGTTCCTCAGGATGACAAAAAAGCCGAATAACAGGCAATTTAAAATTATTATGAAAAAAATATTTTACTTATTATTACTTTTTTCAATCTCATCCTTTTCTCAGGAAATTGCTTTGCTTAAATACAGCGGCGGCGGCGATTGGTATGCAAACCCAACATCGTTGCCTAATTTAATTCGTTTTTGCAATTCTACTATAAATACCAGAATAAAAGCAAAACCTTCAACAGTTGAACCAAGTAATCCAGATTTGCTTTCGTATCCGTTTGTACACATGACCGGACACGGAAATGTTGTTTTCAGCGATTCTGATATTACCAATCTTAGAAATTATTTATACGGAGGCGGTTTTCTTCATATTGATGATAATTACGGAATGGATCAATATATTCGAAAAGAAATCAAAAAAATATTCCCGAATAATAATTTAGTTGAAATTCCTGCAAATCACGCGATTTTTCAAAAACCATTTCCGTTCCCAAACGGATTGCCTAAAATTCACGAACACGACGGAACCCGTCCACAGGCGTTTGGGATTTTTGTAGAGAATAAATTGGTTTTATTGTATACTTACGAATGTGATTTAGGCGACGGCTGGGAAGATCCAGAAGTGCATAATGATCCTGCAAATGTTCGTGACAAGGCTTTAAAAATGGGCGCTAACATTATCAATTATATTTTTACCAATTAAACTTTTTTAAAAGTGCAGCTTACTCACGAAGAAAATCAATTTGAGCGAAAAACATTTCCTATAACTCTGGTTTGCGATCATATTTATTTTCAGCAAAACATAGGTTCACTCTTTAGAATTTCTGAGGCTTTTGGTGTCGAAAATATTATTTTTCTTGGAAAAGATATTCCGCTTACGCCGAGAAAAATCAACAAAACTTCCCGCAGTACACATCTTCATGTACCGCATCAAATCATCGAAGAAACTTCAGAATTAATTACTTATTTACAGCAAAACAATTTCGAAGTTATTGCGTTAGAAATTACAAGCAATAGCAAACCTCTAAAAGAAGTTGTGATTCCAAACAAAAAAACGGCACTTATAATTGGAAGTGAAATTGATGGTATTTCAGATGAACTTTTAAAAATCTGCGATCAAATTGTGCATATCAATATGTTTGGAAAAAATTCCAGTATGAATGTTGTTCAGGCTGCGAGTATTGCGCTATATGAGATTACTTCTTTCCCTCTTTAACATAAAAATATACTTTTTAAAAAAACGTAGAAATACGTAGGAAAAACGTTAAAACTTAGATAAACGTTTTAGTAAAAGGTTAAATTTCAATGTAATTATAGTTTTTTTACTCTTAAAATATTCATAAATAAGAATTTACATCATAAAAATAATTTTAACTTTTTTGTAGGAACTAGACTATACAAGGGATTGCGAAATTTCTCAAAAATAATTCCATATAAAAATTTGGCTACAAAATGATTTTGTTATAAAATTGCGATCTGGTTAACCAAAACTATTATTTTATAACAAAAAACCCCGTTATTATGAAAAAAGTTATTATTACTGCATTTACAGCACTAGTGCTGTTTTCTTGTCAAAACGATCAAACTGCTGACTCAAGCGGATCTGAAGCTGCTGCTGCAAAAGCAACTCTTCGCTCTTGTGCAACTCAGGATGTTTTAGAAGCTCAGTTAAAAGCTGATCCTACATTAGCGATCAGAATGAACGAAATTGAAGCTTTTACAAACAAAACTTTACTTACAGGGAAACTTGTAAATGGTAAAATTCAAATTCCTGTTGTAGTAAACGTTTTGTACAGAACAACTGCAGAGAATATCTCAAATGCTCAAATTCAATCTCAAATTGATGTTCTAAACAAAGATTTCAACGCACAAAACTCTGATTTTAACAGCGTACCGGCACTTTTTGCAGGTGTTAAGGCTAATGTTGGAATCTCATTTGTTTTAGATCAGGTTATTAGAAAATCTACAACTAAAACTTCTTGGGGAACTAATGATGCCATGAAAAAAACGGCTCAGGGTGGTTTAGCACCAACTTCTCCTACTACAAAGCTTAATTTATGGGCTTGTACTATTGGCGGCGGAATTTTAGGTTATGCACAATTTCCTGGAGGAGCTTCTTCTACAGATGGAGTTGTAATTGATTCTAAATATTTCGGATTGTCTGGTTCTGCAAATGCTCCTTACAACTTAGGAAGAACTGGTACTCACGAAGTTGGACACTGGATGAACTTACGTCACATTTGGGGAGATGCAACTTGCGGAAGCGATTTAGTTTCAGATACACCAACTCACAACACTGCAAACTATGGTATTCCTGCTTATCCACACTACAGTACTTGTTCTGGTACTCCGGTAGAAATGACAATGAACTACATGGATTACACTGATGATGCTGGAATGTATATGTTCTCTAACGGACAGAAAAACAGAATTGCTGCTATCTTCGTAAGCGGAGGTGCAAGATATTCTTTTGGACAGCCATAATTTTAGACAGTCTTAAAATACCTTATAAAGCGAGATGGAAACATCTCGCTTTTTTATTTTAAAGCGGGAATATTAAAAGGTTTTTCCTATTTTTATAGTCTAAAATTTAAATATGATAACATCAAAAACTATTTCTAACGGAATCTTGAGAGCATTAGCTACCATATTAATAATTGGTATTGTTTTATACTTTCTGTACGAAATACAAACTGTAATTGTTTACTTGTGTATTTCTTTGATATTGTGCCTAATATCAAATCCGCTGGTTTTGTTTTTAAAGAATAAATTAAAATTCAAAGATTCACTTGCCGCGACGACCGCCATCGTAATTTTTATTTTATTAATGGTTGGCTTTATCTTTTTGTTTGTTCCGTTAATTATTTCTCAGGCCAATAATTTATCGCTTTTAGATACGAATCAATTGCAGACACAATTTATGGAAACAGAGCAAAGTATTGAAACCTACTTTAATATTCAGCATTTTGATTTAAATAAAGTATTGAGGGATTCAAAAGTTACTTCGATGTTGAATTTTAGTTATTTTACCGGTTTCATTAATTCAATTTTGAATTTTATGGCTGATATGGGAATGGGATTAGTTTCGGTATTCTTCATTACTTTTTTCTTTATTAAAGATCAGGATCAGTTTAAATCTACAGCACGAAAATTACTTCCAGATTCAAACGAAGACAAAATAATAAATTCTATCACTAAGATAAACCATATGTTAACCCGGTATTTTATTGGACTTTTGCTTCAATTAACGGTTGTATTTATTCTTTATCTCATTGTTTTGGTGATTTTTGGAAACAAAAACGCTTTTGTAATTGCGTTTTTATGTGCCGTTTTAAATATCATTCCATACATCGGACCGATTATTGGAACTATTTTAGCAGCGCTTTTAACCATGATCAGCTTAATTGGTCAGGATTTTAGATCGGAAATTTTACCAACTACTATTTATGTTGTAATTGGATTTTTAGTAGTTCAGGCAATCGATAATAATATCAGCCAGCCTATAATTTCATCAAAAAGTGTAAATTCGCACCCGCTGGAAATATTCCTGATTACTTTAATTAGCGGCATCACCTTTGGAATCGTGGGAATGATTATCGCAGTTCCGCTTTTTACCATGATAAAAGTAATTTTAAAAGAATTTTTTCCGGATAACAAAATTATATCTGTTTTAACCGAAAGAATTTAGCTTTGAACACTTCTATTTTAAGTAAAAATATTCAAGATTTTATAACGCTGAATAGCAGTGAATCCATTACAAAATTAGCGCTTCAAAAAAATCCTTTTCCTGAAGTGGAATGGATTTTAATTTTAAACCAAATTGAAGCCAAGTCAAAAGCAAAAGACAAATTACCAACCTGGTTTTCGACGGAAAATATTATTTATCCGAGTAAAATTTCTGTTGAGCAGACTTCTTCTGAAAAAACGGCGGCTTATAAAGCTTCCTTAATTTCGGGAGAAAGCTTAATTGATCTTACCGGAGGTTTTGGTGTTGATGATTATTATTTTTCCAAACAATTTAAAACTATTACACATTGCGAAATAAACGAAGATTTATCTGCAATTGTAAAACATAACTTCAAGCAATTAGGTGTTGAAAATTGTAGTTTTTATGCTGAGGATTCTGCTAATGTTTTAAATAATTCAAACCAAAAATTCGACTGGATTTATATTGATCCTTCAAGAAGAAATGATGCAAAAGGCAAAGTTTTTATGCTGAAGGATTGTCTGCCAAATGTTCCCGAATCCTTAGATTTTTATTTTGAAAAGGCTGATTCTATTTTAATTAAAACCGCGCCTTTATTAGATATTTCGGCAGGTTTATCGGAACTGAAATTTGTAAAAAACATTCATATTATCGCTCTCGAAAATGAAGTTAAGGAATTGCTCTTTGAAATTCATAAAAACTATTTAGGCAATATAACTTTAAAAACAGCCAATATTTTAAAAGATAAAGTTGAAACATTTGAATTTGTTTTAGGCGATGATATTCCATTTCCAACTTATCATCTTCCTCAAAAATATCTTTACGAAGCTAATTCGGCAATTATGAAATCAGGCGGATTTGATGAAGTAAGTACGATATTCCAAATCAATAAACTGCATAAACATTCCCATTTATATACTTCTGAGGATTTAATTGATTTTCCGGGACGCCGTTTTGAGATTGAGAAAGTAATTTCATACAGCAAAAATGAGATGAAAACCGAGCTCTTAAATCAGCAGGCAAACGTTACAACCCGCAACTTTCCTGAAACTGTAGAAAACATTCGGAAGAAATGGAAAATAAAAAATGGAGGAAATATTTATTGTTTTTTTACAACAGATAAAAATGAAAGCAAAATAGTTTTAATTTGCAGAAAAATAATCTAAATCTAAAAATGAAACAACTAATTACTCTAACTCTTTTTTTATTAACCTTTACCGCATTTGCCCAAAAACCTTGTGAATATAGTGCCAATGTAACGGACTCGATTGGAACTTATAAAGTAACTAATGAATATTTGATTAGTGAGAAAAACTTTGGCGGTACTTTTAGTTATGTTTTCTTTTCGCTTGCGCAGACTGACGGATTACCAACTTTAAATTTACAGCTTATTCAAAAAAGCAAAGACTTTATAAAAGCGAATTGTTTTGATAAAAATTCTAAAGTTTATTTACAATTAGAAAACGGAAAAATTGTTACGCTCCTTCATATTAATCAGGAAAACTGCGGAACTTTAATTCGCGACGACAAAGGTTTTGATAACCGTGTAAACACAGGGATTTTTATGTTTATGAAAGATAATTATGAAGACCTAAAAACTTCGCCTGTTTTGATTATGCGAATTAAGTATCTTACGGATACAGAAGATTATATTGTAAAAAGAGAATTAGTTTCTGAAATGAACAACAAAACGTATCAGCCCAATACGTATTTCATGCAGAATATCAGATGCGTTGAGTAATTATTCGCAATTCCATTTTTGATTCGCAACCGGGTCTTTTAATCCTGTTTTTAAATTATAATGCCACCATTCTGAATCAAACGAATTGAAACCGTTCTGGATCATTATTTTTTTAAGAAATTTTCGATTTGCTAAAACTTTTTTAGAAAATTTAGTGTAGTTGTGACCGGCTTCGGGACCAAAAAAGTCAAAAGCGGTTCCCATTTCAATTTCTTTTCCGTTTGCATCGACTAACGAAATATCTACGGCTCCTCCTCTATTGTGGATGGAGCCTTTTTTTGGATCTGCCACATACTCCGGATTTGAGACAATCGCCCACATTTTCTGCTGAATCGATAAAGGTCTGTAACAATCGTACAGCTTTATTTTATATCCTTTTTTGATGAAATCTTTATTGGCAGCGACTAAAGCCTTTACGGTTTTTAATCGCAGGAAACATTCTGCACAATCATATACTTTTGCCTTCAGGAAATTATCCTCTGTGGCATATTTCATGTCATAAATAAAGTCTTTGCTGTAATCTTTTAGGTTTACA
Organism: Flavobacterium sp. NLM; assembly: GCF_002210235.1. Lineage (NCBI taxonomy): Bacteria > Pseudomonadati > Bacteroidota > Flavobacteriia > Flavobacteriales > Flavobacteriaceae > Flavobacterium > Flavobacterium sp. NLM. The sequence goes on along the minus strand of NZ_LIAC01000024.1, from coordinate 64,584 downwards.
AAACTTGTATCTTCAATGGTATGCTGCACTGGTTCTGCATACGATTCATTTTGTGCTTTCGCAGAAATTCCACAGCAAAAACATATTAAAAAAAATGAAGATTTGATAAAATGTAACATGAAGTTATAATTTGAGTCATTATTAAAGTAAATATATAAATTTATAATTAAATTCGTTTAACTAAAAAACTTACAAATGATGAATAATAAAGCATTGTTTTTATTTCTGAGTTTATTTTTAACAATCTGCGGGCTTTCTGCCCAACAGACAAAAGCTACAAAATTAGCAGGTAACGAAAGTGATTACGATATTCAGGACAGTGTTTCGATTACAACACGAGACGGTGCCATATTATCTGCAATGGTTGCCCGAAAAAAGAATGATACCGATCCAAAACCTGTAATTCTTCAATACACGATTTATGTTCGTGATAAAGGCAGAGATCTTAAAACCATAAAAGAATCTGTGGATAACGGTTATACAGGTGTAATTGTTTATTCTCGTGGAAAGCGTTTCAGCCCTAACGAAATTGATCCGTATGAAAATGAAGCTAACGATGCTTATGACGCAATTGACTGGATCAGCAAACAAAAATGGTGTAACGGAAGCGTTGGAATGTATGGCGGAAGTTATAACGGTTTTACGCAATGGGCGGCTTGTAAAAAGATGCATCCGGCGCTTAAAACAATTGTTCCTTATGTTGCCAACAGACCCGGAATGGGATTGCCAATGGAAAATAATGTTTTTGTTAACCCCAATTACGAATGGGCTTTTTATGTTGGGAACAATAAATATCTTGATACGGTTACCAATAATAACAGGCCTCGTTTTAGAGGATTAAAATTTAGATGGTGGGAAGCCGGAACAGCATATAAAACATTAGACAGTATTGACGGCGAGCCTAACAGATGGTTTCAAAAATGGATAAAACATCCATCATTTGATGATTACTGGCAGAAAATGGCACCTTATAAAAATGATTTTTCGCAGATTAATATTCCTGTTTTAGCTTTTGATGGTTATTATAATGATTCTCAAAACTCTAGTTTATATTATTTGAAAGAGCTTCAAAAGTACAGTCCGAAAACGCCTTTTTATCTTGTAATTGGCCCTTACGGACATTTTGGAACTCAGATTGGCGGCGAAGCAATTTTAAATGATTACAAAGTCGACTCTAATGCTTTAATAGATATTAAAAAAATTACCTATCAATGGTTTGATTTTATTTTGAAGAATGGCACTAAACCTGAAATTCTAAAAGATAAAATCAATTATGAAGTTATGGGCGCGAATGAATGGAAAAGTGCTCCGTCATTCGAAAAAATGCACAATAATTTCCTGACTTTTTATTTAACAGCAAATAAATCAGGAGATTTCCATTTAGCCGATTCTCAAAAACCTAAGAAAAAAGAATTTCTATCGCAGGAAGTTGATTTTGCAGACCGTCAAACGAGTAATAACAATTATTATCCAAGTCCAATTATTCAAAAAGAAGTCAGCAAATATGACGGCTATTTTTTTATAAGTGAACCGTTAAAAGAAGCTTTAATTGTAAACGGATCATTTTTGGGAGAAATCAAATGCAGCATCAATAAAAAAGATATGGATCTGGGCGTAACACTTTATGAAGTTACGCCAAATGGTGAATTTTTTCATTTATCCTATTACATTGGCCGCGCGAGTTATGCAAAAGATATTGAAAAAAGACAGCTTTTAGAACCTGATAAAATGCAAACGATTTCCTTCACCAATACTCATTTTGTGAGTAAACAACTAAGTAAAGGAAGCCGTTTATTGATTTCTGTTAACGTAAATAAAAATCCGTTTTCCCAGTTAAATTACGGAACCGGAAAAGAAGTAAGCGATGAAACGATTCTGGATGCAAAAGTGCCTTTGCAGATAAAATGGTATAATGATAGTTTTGTGAAAATTCCGGTTTTGAAATAACTTTAAAAATCATTCCTTTTTTAAGGCATACCAGCCAAAGGCACGTAATCTTACTTTAAAAAAGGAATCCGGCAGGATTTGATCAAGCTTTTTCCATGCAGTTTCTACAAGTTCATCTGCTTCTTGCCTGCACGCTTCAATGGCTCCGCAATCTTGCAATAAATGAATTACAGATGCAATTACCGCCCTGTCCGTTGGCAGTGTCTGAATGGTTTCCCATACATATTCGCGTTGATTTAAAGGCATTAATCCCATTGCTTTTGATACTGGCATGGTTATTTTTCCAGCTGTAATATCTTCTCCTTTATCTTTCAGATTATTTTCATATCCTTCCAGATTCAGTACATCATCCATTATTTGGTAAGCAACACCAATTGCTTCTAAAAAACTGCTGAGTGCTTCTATTTCTTCTGGTTTTCCACCTCCTATTAATCCTCCCAGTTTGGCTAATGTACAGGCGGGCGTTGCCGTTTTTAATCTGTGTATAGTATAAATTCTATTCTCAAGTGTTGAACTATTCCCTTTGTTTACAGTCTCTGGCATAAGATCATGAAGCCCGCTGATATCCATTGCCTGTCCTGCATGTGCCGCACGCATCATTTCAAAATACAATTCATAAACTTTTATCCTAATATTGTCAGGAAGTTTAGGTTCATGCATAAATAATTCTGAAATAAAATAACTTGCATTACCTGCATTAATTGCCAGTGCCTCTCCATAAAGATGATGCAAAGCAGTGCCTCCTCTGCGTGTGTCTGATCTGTCTTGTACATCATCTACAATTAGTGATCCTGTATGTATCAATTCCGGCATTGCCAGCCAGTCCATAAACGGATTAGAATTTCCGCCTACACTATCGATACAGGCTAAAAACACATACGACCGCCAGGCTTTTTTACTACGGTCTACAATTTCCCTGATAGGTTTTATAACTGATGAAACATATTGCTCTTTATCGGCAGTACTCAAAAAAGAAACACCAAGAGGACTATTAATTAACTTGTGAAACTGTTCATCACTAGGATCTAAGGGCATTAAAGATTCTACCGATTTCTGAGTAGTATCGCCTACTGCTTTTAAAAAACTTTCGATGTTTGTTTTGGTACTAAATCCGTTTCTTTCGATATAACCCTGACCTGAAACTTCTGTATCCATAAATTTTCCTTCGGCACTTATACTTCCTTCCCAAAATGCGGGCGCAGAAAGAATAGTAATAAATTCCTGTTCGGGAAAATCTGCAGTTATAGAAAGAAAAATATTAAGCTGTGGTATTTCTATTTTCCAGGAAACAGGATAGGATATAAAAGTTCGGGCACTTGTCCAATACTTTTCAGGTATAAATGAATACTGTTCTGCGTTTGTTCTTTTGCCATCAGTATCTATTATAATTATATTGCCTCCGGCGTGTTCTCCATTTTTTGTGTTGTCAAAAAGATCATAACCAGATAACTGATACCCATTATCTAACTGAAGTGCAATCCAGTTCCAGTCCATTTCATGCTTAAATTCAAATGTTGAAGTTTCATCCGCCGGTCTGCTAAATTCATGGTCGTACCAGCCGCTTCCTTCTACTTCATAAATCGTATTACCAATTTGAATTTCTCCAGTTACTTCGCACTTTGGAATAAAATAATAGAACATTTCTTCTTTCCTTATTCCGCTTATAACTCCATCATCTCCATGTCGAACCGGTTTTGTTAAGGGAATAAATGAAAGTTTACACACAATTTCATTTAAAGGATTTTCAAGCTTTAAATGATAATTGCCTTGTTCGTCTTTTTTAAAGGAGTTTTCGTCATATTCAAGAGAAAGATTATTTATATCAATATTTGCAGGCTGCTTAAGAAGTCTGTCCGGCAGCGGCGTATTTCCTTTTTCATATACTTCTTTTAGTGCACGTCGAATCCCGAATTAAAACAGAATTTTGACCGATTAGATTTAAGAAAAAACTATTCGATTCTTTCTGTGCCAGGTTATTTAGGATCTAATGCTGTTTTAGATAAATGGTCTAAAATAGCACACGATAACAAAGCAGTTTTATTGACAGATTTTCAAGATCTTGAAACTCCGGATGATGTTATAGATATTTTCTTTAATGCCAACCATACAGGCGGTGATGTATATAAATCAAATACAATCATGACTTGTAATTATTTATTGGGAAGAAGTAAATATGATGAAGTTGGAGAAGAAGATAATTTATATGTTCCGCCATCAACTTCGTTAGCAGGAAAAATATATAGAACTCTAATGTCTCAGGTTGTTGCAGGTAAAAAGTTTGGAGGTCTGAATGAAGTTGAAAATGTTCGTTTTGATTTGAAAAAAAGTGAAATTTCGGAACTTGAAAAAATGGGCCTTGTGCCAATGGTAAATGAATACAGTAAAATTATGGCTTTCTCTGCTAAAACATTATTTAACGGAGACAATTTAGGTTTACAAACGTATTCTGTAGTTAGAGTATTTGACCATATTACAAAAGTACTTTTTGATTTCTTAAACAGAAGAGCTTTTGAAAACTGGACTACAAGAACAGAAGCTGATTTAAGAAGTCAGATTATTAAGTTCTTAGACGGAATTAAAGGGCCGTCAAATCTTATTGAAAAATTTACTGTGATGAAAATTGAACAGGACAAAACTCAAAAAGACAGAATCTTATTAGACATTCATATTACGCCTTACTTCCCGGCTAAAAGTTTTGTGATTCAGTTAGACGGACATAAAGGAGATGGTCCGGAAGAAGCTGTATGGCATAGTGATTACAAACAAGTATAATAATACTTTCATTTATTTAACCCCAAAAAATCATTTTTGGGGTTATTTTTTTTAAATCTCTCCCGTCATTAAAATATTTTCCTTAACGCCTTTATTTTTCAGCATCCTGAAGTGCGAGCGCACGGCATGATAAAAAGGATATGAAGTATATGGAAGATCATATTCCTGGGCATATTTTATTATTATTGGCGTAATGTAGGGATAATAAGTGTGACCAACACCCGGAAAAAGATGATGTGCTACATGATGCGTAAAACCTCCGTATAAAAAATTAGCCAGTTTGCTGTTAGTGCTAAAATCTTTGGTTACAATCATTTGATGTAAAGCCCAGGTAGCAGATAAATTTCCATCTTCATCTGTTCCGGGGAAATTGGCATCTTCATCGACATGTGTAGAAACTAATGCGACAACTCCCAAAACGCTTCCGAATAAATGCATCGAAAACCAACCAGCCAAAACTAAATACCAAGGCTGATTGAGCAAAATCATCGGAATAAAAAGAATATAAAACAAGTTTAAAATTTTTGCCGCAAATAATATAAAGATCTGCTTTCGCGGAATGTTGTCTACAATCTTTTTGACGTAATTGTTTTTCTTTCCAAAAAAATCTTTAAAATCCCGAATATAAATCCAGTTTAAACTGTAAAGCGGATAAATAAACCACATATAAATGTGCTGGTATTTATGATATTTAAGCACCGGACTATTTGGAAAAATTCTGATAATATCACTTTGTTTGATATCAATATCCCAATCGGGAACGTTTGGGTAAGCATGATGCAGATTGATGTGGCGGCGCATCCAGAGCCAGTGATTGCTGCCGAAAAGTTCTAAAACATACAAGAACCATTCGTTGTGTTTTGCTCTTTTAAATAAAGCTCCGTGTGCAGCATCATGAAAGGCATTTATAAAAAGCACAATCATGGTAAAACCACACAAAATGTAAAAAAGGAAAAGTAAAGGTGTGCTGTTTCCAAAAAACAAAATACCGTCATAAAATAAAAAAAACAAAACCAAAAGACCTAAGGACTTTACAACATTTAAAAGGTACAATGATGAATTTTGCAATACCGTTTCGGTGACTTCGTTGCGCATTTTTCTAAAAAAATCATCAGTACCAGCTCTAAGATAAACCGGGCGTTTTAATTTTTCCATAATCACTATTGCTAGAAATTGTCATATCAAATTTAATAAAAAAAAGTTAAAACACACGAATTCAAAACATTACAAACAAAATAAATTATTAAAACTTCTCAAGAGAAATTGTTTCTTACTTTTTTGTTTTGCAATAAAAAGCACATCAAATACACATCACTTTTATCTTGATTTTACTTACAATCGTAGTAAAAATAAGTTCCTCAAATTATTCCTGATTTTTTAATGAAATTTAGGCGAATAGAAAAGTAGTATAAACTTTCACTTTTTTGTATTTTGCTTTATAAAAAATAAACTATGCTAAAACTCCGTCAACAACTAAGATATCTCATAATAGTGCTGTTTCTTTCTGTAATGGCATATAGTAATACCAGAATTTATGTAAATCAGGTTGGTTTTGATCCGAAAAGCCCCAAAATAGCCATTATAGCATATCCCAGTAATCTTAGTGAAAATGCATCTTTTGATGTTGTTGATACTAAAACTCATAAAACCGTATTTACGGCATTAATTGGGAAACCGCAAAATGTGGACGACTGGAAGCTTGGTGAAAAATTTTATAAAGCTGATTTCTCTTCTTTTCAAAAACCCGGAACTTATAAAATCACTTTTAAAATTGCAGATCAAATTTATACTTCGGCTAGTTTTTCGATTGAAGAAAATATACTGGCAAAACGAGTTATTTCTTCGATAGTTCATTATTATAACAAACAAAGAGCCAACACGCCCGAAGAACTCGAAGCCGACAAAAACATGCTTTTATACGGCAGTACAAAAACAGCAGATGTTCGCGGCGGATGGTGTGATGCATCTGGCGATGTGAGTAAATATTTTTCGCATTTGGCTTATGCTAATTTTGTTTCTCCACAGCAGACACCTTTGGTAACCTGGTCACTTATTAATACATCTGAAACCATTCCGAAACAGTTGGCGCAATGGAAAATAAAAGATTCGCTAGATAATGAAGCCATTTGGGGAGCAGATTATATGATGCGCTGTTTATCAAAAGAGGATTATTTTTACATGATCGTTTTCAGCTATTTTGATAAAAATCCTGCTGCGAGAAGAATTGTTGGGCTTAAAGCCAATAGTGTAACAACAGACGAATATCAAAGTGCTTTTCGCGAAGGCGCAGGAATGGCAATTGCCGCACTTGCCCGAATTTCGCAATGGAAGAAAAACGGTGATTTTACCTCTCAGCAATATTTAGACGGAGCTAAACGTGCTTATGCACATCTTTTAGTAAATAATACTAAATATGATGATGACGGAAAAGAAAATATTATTGATGATTATTGCGCTTTAATGGCTACAACAGAATTATGGATTGCGACCAATGATAATTTCTATAAAGATGAAGCCAGAAAATGGGCGCGCAATCTTGAAAACCGAATGACAGATCAAGGCTGGTTTAGAAGTAATGACGGAAATCGTCCGTTTTGGCATGCTGCAGATGCAGGTTTACCAATAGTTTCTTTGACAAGATATTTGAAAAAAGAAACCGACAGCAACGAAATAAAGAATGCCAAAAATGTGATCAAAAAGGCTTTAGAATATAATTTAGCCGTTACCAATAATGTAGAAAATCCGTTTGGTTATGCACGCCAAAGTTTCTTGTTTAACGGCAAAGTACAAGATGGCTTTTTTATTCCGCATGATAATGAAACCGGCTGGTGGTGGCAGGGAGAAAACGCCAGATTAGCATCGCTGGCTACAGCTGCAATTGAAGGCGGAAAAGTAGTTACTGTGAAAAATAATGGCGCTGAGAAAAAACCGCTTGATTTATATGCTTCACAGCAATTATCGTGGATTTTAGGCTGCAATCCGTATTCGGTATGTTTTTTATATGAATTTGGAGAAACCAATGTGCCGTATATGCATTCAAATTATGGTCATGGTTCTGAGAAAGGCGGCATTTCTAACGGAATTACGGGCAAAGAAGGAAATCCAGACGGTTCCGGAATCGATTTTAAAATGGATGTTGACGGCAATGATGAATGGCGCTGGACAGAACAATGGATTCCGCATTCAGCTTGGTTTTTACAAGCCATTACTGCTTTGGCAGACAAATAAAATTCAGATAAAAAAACTTGAATTATTAGATGAAAAAATTTCTAATCTTATTTATAACAATCTTCGCTTTTCAGGTAGATTGTACCGCTCAAAAATCAAAAAAATCAAAGTTTAAAGCTTTGGTTTTGTATGAAAACGGCGGACATCATTTGGCGTTTTCAAAAGCGGCAAAACCGTGGCTGAACAAACTGGCAATTGACAGCAGTTTTACGATTGATTACATTGAAAACACGGCAAAAATTAAGGATGCTTTTTTAAAACAATACAAAGTTTTTATTCAGCTGGATTATCCTCCATATACCTGGAGTGATGAATCTATGAAAGCATTTGAAAAATACATGAACGATGGCAATGGCGGTTGGATTGGTTTACATCACGCGACTTTATTGGGCGAATTTGACGGTTACCCCATGTGGAAATGGTTTTCTGATTTTATGGGAGGAATACGTTTTGAAAATTACATTGCCACTTTTGCGAATGCGAAAGTGAATATTGAAGACAAATTGCATCCGGTTACTAAAGGAATTTCACCTGAATTTTTGATTAAAAAAGAAGAATGGTATACTTACGATAAAAGTCCTCGCCCGAATGTTCATGTATTGGCTTCAGTAGATGAAGCTACTTATGAGCCTAACTCAGAAATAAAAATGGGCGATCACCCGGTTGTCTGGACAAACGATCATTTTAAATCCCGAAACGTTTATATTTTTATGGGACATTCTCCTGAATTGTTTGAGAATGAAGCTTACACTACTCTTTTGAGAAATTCTATATTTTGGGCAGCGAGTAAAAAATGATTTTACTGCTTAAAAAATTCCCATATTTTCAGGTTTAATCGTAAAACCTAAACGTACCATACTTTTGTGTTCCTGATAATCGATTAAACTTTCTGTATAACCCACAAACCATTGCAGCGTGAGATAATAATTTTCATGCTTAAATGGTCTCCAGTTTACCTGTGTCTGCAAGGAGCCATAATTAATAAGCCCGCTTCCTTTTCTAAACAGAATATCGGCACTCCAGCGTCCGGGTTGAATTTGATATGTTGCGCTCGCTTCGCCGTAACCTACATATTTCGTTAGTTCAGGATTATCATCTTTATCAACAAGCGGAATCCATCCTCTGATTCCCACAGTCCATCGCGGAGAAACCTGCGATTTTAAGGAAAAGGCAAGCATGTTCCAGGTTCTGGAATAAATAGAATCTCTCCCGTTTGATTCATGTTCTAAGGAAATTGTTCCGTAAGTAAGCCTTCCTCCTTTTAAATAAAACGGACGTACAACGGCAAAACCGGGATTAAAATTAATTTCAGAAAATGGTTTTGAGTTGGCGTAAATGTCCCAAAATGCTTTTTGAGTATACATTAAATAAGGAAAAAAACCACCCACCCAAGGTTTCGATGTTAATCGGAGTTTAAAACTTATCTGGTATTTTACGTCGGCAGAATTTCGGGTAATTGCTTCATTTACGGGTACGCCGGTTAAAAAATAATTGTCTCTGTGAACAGAAAAACTGGATTCTTTTAACAGTGAATCTGCGGCGCGGAAATTCTTTTTTTCTTCTACAATTTGTGAATTTGCATTAATTGAAAACAAAACGATACAAGTCAATAGGTATTTAAAGTACATTCTTATAATTTAAGTTGAGGCGTATTTTTAATAATTAAATGTACTCTGTATCGGTTAATGGTATTAACGCAATAAAAACAAGAGTTAACCCAATAAACTTAATCATAGAAATATCCCGCATAAAATCTCTTTTATGACTGATAATTCCCGTTTGGTGTCATTTTTTCCTAATGCCTTTTCTATCTCGAGTAATTTCGGCTTCAATCACCTCAATTACCCGCGATGCTGAAAACGGGAACAAAGAGTAAGCAAAATCCAAAAAACAGAATCTATTATGCAAACCGTGAATCCATTAACAATGTATGTTCCTATTTATCAAACTGATGAAGCACAGGCAACAGCTCAGACAGCTTATGAAAATTTTAATAATCCTATAACAAAAGCTTCTCTGGATAAAATGGCGATTGTGCATTATGCACGAATTGCCCTTGTACCTAATACTGACGGAAAAGGTATTGCGGGAATTTTAATTATTACAGAATTTGACGGAAATATGAATTCTTACTTAGAAGCATTTTTTAATAATTCGACTACTATTAGAGCCGCATTTATTTTAGTTATTACCTTATGGGCAAACAAACCGGCAGATTTCCCAACTAACCCGGACGATATTACATATACGATTTTCTCTAATTTTATTAATGAACGTAATCTTAGCCAGTCTCAGGATCTTTATTATGCTTATCCACAATCTGTAAAGCAAATTGTAGCTAAGTTTTCTAAATAATAAATAAGAAAAAGTATTCATAATTACAGCTGTGTCATTTGATCCGGCTGTTTTTTTCTTTAACCCAAACTTAATCTTATGAATTATACACAAACACCTCAGGCTGCAGCACCAGAATTAAGCGATATACAAGGCCTTATCATAAACGGTTATACGCATCCGTGTTCTGTACATATGCTTTTTAAATTCGATAACGACATTTCTAATTTAAAATATATTCAGGATTTTTTTAAGGATTTGCTTCCATACCTGCAAAGTGCAGAAGACTGGGGCGCTTTAAAACCTGAAATCATGCTGAATATTGGGCTTACGGCTAACGGAATTGAAATTGTAAAACCAAGTCTTAATGTTCAAAACTCCAGCTTTCCTTCTACGTTTAAAAAAGGCCCGTGGGATGTCAATAATGCACAGCAGTCTTTAGGAGATTATGGTACAGGTGCGCCTGATCAATGGTGGAATCAAAAATTCAGCAATGAAGATGTGCATTGTGTGGTGCATGCGTATGCAATGAACCCAACGGCACAGGAAAAAATTGTAGGCATTATAACTGATGCCGCCCTGAAAAGTAACGGAATGGTTACGGAGTTGAAACCTTTAGAATCTGAAAGCGGAAGATTAGAACAATATCTATTAGTGCCATCCGATTATATTCATTTTCGCTACAGGGATTCAATTGATGAACCTAATTTGAATGATAATCCTGCGGGAAAAGATCAGCAAGACCTCAACAACTTTTTAATAGGTTACAGTACGCTTCCCAATCCAATTCCGGGGCCACTTTCAGGGCCGGAAGCTGCTTTTGCTAAAAACGGCTGTTATAATGCGTTTCGAATTTTGTATCAGGATGTTGAAGCTTTTAATAACTTTCTTGATACACAGGCTGAATCGATTGCACCGCAAATTAAAAACACGAAGGATTATGCAGAAGAATGGCTTGCTGCGAAAATGTGCGGAAGATGGAGAAATGGTTCTCCATTAGTACTTTCGCCAGACAAACCGGAACATGATACGTCTAAAGCTACTGATTTTGGTTATTTAAAAGATGATATGCAAGGGCTTAAATGTCCGTTTTCTGCACATACAAGAGTATCAAATCCACGTGATGAAGGTGTTGAAGTAGCTGGTTCAGATACTGTGCCGCGTATTATAAGACGAGGAATGCCGTATGGTCCGCCTTTATCAATTGATCCTAAAGCAGACCGCGGATTGATTGGTTTATTTCTTTGTGGCGATTTAAGCAGTCAGTTTGAAACGCTTTATGGATGGATTAACCTGAATAATTTCAGCAATGTTTTTGATCCTGCCGAAAATACGCCGCAAGATCCTTTGGTTGCGAATCGTATTGTGCCGCTACCGGGCAATATCGATCCTAATTTTACGATTCCTATGGAAGATGGAAACAACATTGTTATCGATGGACCTCTGCCTCAATTTGTAGTAACCCGCGGAACGGCTTATTTGCTTCTGCCTTCTATTTCGGCAATTACTGCAATAGCAAATGGCGAAGCATAAAATAATTAATTAAAAATTGTTATTAGAAAAAATAAAAAAACCATCTGCATCGGCGGATGGTTTTTAGCTTTTAGTGTTTTTATTTACATCATAAAATACAGGGCTCTCTGCAGTATTTCGAGTTGTTTTTCGATCATGTTGGATATTACAAATTTCTTATCCGGTAATTTTGGAATATGGCTGGAGGATTTCTTAAAATTGAATTTTAAATCCTGCAAAACTTCTATTTTGGTTTTTGAGGCATCTATTAAAAATAAGCCTTTGATTTCGCCTATTAATGACATGCTGTTGTAAAGGTGTTTACTAAACAGGCAAACCATAAAATTTGCTTTTATACTTTCTAATTTGAAAAATTCTACGAGTTCCGAATACTCATAGATTACAAATACAGAATAATCGTATTGGTTTGATTTATTCTCGTTTTTCAATAAAAAAGAGTCTTCAGAAAATTCAAAGTCATTTTTAAATTTTCTTTTAAACATTTTTAAAAAAATCCCTTTATTGTCCCTAACTAAAACTCTTTTTTTTCTGATCATCTCTTAAGAATTAGCATTTAACTTTTCTTATAAATAAATTATATTTTAATAATACAGTGATAGAAAATTTCTTTGGAATATAAAATCAGAGCCACTTTTATATCATGAAATTTAAAAGATAAAAGGATATTTAAAACAAGAAATTAAAGAGTGTCTAAAGGTAGTACAACAATGAGGAATTAAGATAAATGTAAAAGGAAATGAGCCCAATAAATATCGAGCTCATTTTTATCTTATTTGGTTATAAATCGTGTAAACTTTTGAGTGCAGTTTATTTGTAGGTGGTTCTTGGTAAAAATATAGTAAAGAATCAAAAAATCAACGAAGATGTTTACTTCATAAAAAAATAAAAGGCTTGTTGTTTTCTTTTTAAGCTGTAAGTAAGTGTTTGAGTTAAATTGTAAATTAGAAAAAATCTTAAATACCTGCATTAAGGTTTGGTGTATCTGCGGTACTTAAGCTTTTTAGCTTTTTTATTTTATCATTCAATTTCAAAACCCTGTCGAGTTGTTTTTGCTGAATCGTGTATTTAGTATAATATCTATACCATTCTTTTCCAATAAAAAAGGTTGTCACAGAAACTCCTGTGAGTACACCAATAAAGTAATTAGTAATGTCCATAATTTCTAGTTTTTAAATTTAAAAAGCATTTTTATCTCCTTTCAGAGTCACAATAACGGTTAACAAGCAAATCTTAATATCTGTAATTAAACTCCAGCGCTGCAGGTATTGTATGTCTGTAGTAACGCGGCGTTTCATGTCGACTACCCTTTTGGTTTCCCCTCTAAGTCCGGAAACCTGAGCCAGTCCTGTAATTCCTGGTTTAACAAAATGGCGAACCATAAAATTATTGATATGACAATTGTAATCTGTTGTGTGTTTAATCATATGCGGGCGCGGCCCAACAATACTCATATTTCCCATCAAAACATTAAAAAACTGGGGCATTTCATCTAAACTTGTCCTTCGCAGGAATTTTCCAATTGGCGTAACTCTCGAATCTCCTTTTCTGGCCTGCTGGCTTTCATCTCCGGAATTCATATACATGCTTCGGAATTTATAACACCAAAAAGGTTCGTTCTTTTTACCTGTTCGCATTTGTTTAAATAAAACCGGGCCTTTGCTTTGTCTTTTAATCAAAATAGCCAGTAAAGGATAAAGCCACGACATGATAAAAACAATCACCATAAGGCTGAAAATAATATCAAATATTCTTTTAATTAATCTGTTATAAGCATTTTGTAACGGCTCAAAACGAGGTTTAATAACATGGAAATTATTTAAATGACTGGAGTTAAAATGTTTTTTTGAGATGGATGAAAAGTCAGGGACAAATTTTAAGCGCATGCAGTATTTGTCACCAAGCTCAAAAAAATAGTTTAAATCTGAAATAAAATCAGGTTTGGATACAATGTACAATTCATTAATATGATCTCTGGATGCATTATGAATGGCTTCAGAAAGTGCTTCGCTAAATTCTTCATTGCTTTTATAATCTGCGGTCGAATTTTCGTTAAGAATGCCCAAAAACTGAATAAAAAACGAATTGGTTTCCAGATGAGAAGCTAACTCAATACTCGTTTTATTGAAACCCCATATGGCAACTGTATATTGTTTAAAAACCCATCCTTTAATTTCTCCAATTACCAGTGTAAATAAAATTCTGGACAACAGGAAATAGAACAGTAAAAAGCTCAACTGAAACAAATTAGCCCGACTTCCAAAAAAGTAAAGAACGTTATCCTGAAAAATAAAAATATAACTGTGCCACAAGATTCTTTGTGTAAAAAAAGCACGCCAGCTGTTGCGAAAAAAGTATTCTAAACTAAATAGAACATCTATTCGATACAATTGAAAATAAGTTACCGAGAATAACCAGCTTAAAATTGTAATAGGAATCATTTTATCCAAAAGCAAAGCATTCCAGCCTATCTTCTCTTCGCTTGCAAAATTCAGGAACACTATAGTACCAAGTATCATAGCGATCATGTCTGCAATTGCGCAGCAGATTATGAAGGTAAATTTATGTCTGTTTCGCATTTTTTAAATTTTTTGAATAAATTGTAAAACAATCCTCCTGCTATACTTCCTATAATTCCATAAAAAACATCCATGATATCGGGGTTTCTTTTTTGAACTATAAACTGTCCTCCTTCGGCTATACAAACAATTATGGCAGCGATGCCTATGTTTTGTATGAAGTTTAAATTTTTGCTTTGATTTATTTCATTCGGGCTCTTTTGCTGTACATATGCTTCTAGCAGAAAACCAACGGCTAAAAAAGGAACAGCTGTACGTAGATTATAATAATGATTACTCCAGTTTAAAAGCCATCTTGGCAGGTAACTTTCGGTTCTTAAACTAGGATCGGGGAGCCAGGAAAAATAGAAAACAACACCAATAACGACAAGCAATATCAACAGAACTATTTTTTGAAACATTGTTCACTATTTAATTTTTTTGTAAATGTGCTTTTATTATTTGGGGTGAATTTGCGGCGGGAAAAAACATAACTTAGGCTTCTTTTATTCTAAGACCTCTTTTATACCAAGGTCTTTTTATTTTCAATTCCTGATACTGATAACCGTAGTTTCGGCCATAACCATATCCGTATGCCGTTTTCATATTTACGGCATTGATCAAAATACCAACATTCCTTAATTGCTCTTTTTTAATAAAATTACTTACCTGAACTAAATTGCTCTTATCTGTATAATCGTATTTTACAACAAAAACGGTAACATCTGCCAAATGACTAAAGTTGAGCGTGTCAGACACTATTTGTACGGGAGCGGTATCTAATATTATAAAGTCGTATAGATCTTTTGCTTCTTCAATTAATACTTCAAAATTAGAATTGGTTATTAATTGAGAAGGATTTGGAGGAACTTCACCAGCGAGCAAAATGTCAAGGTTTTTAGAATAATTAGTGTCTTTTTGCAGGAATTCTTTCCAGTCATCATTTTTATTCGCCAGGTAATTGGTAAGGCCTGATACGTTTTTATTGATATTGAAATATTCATGCAATTGAGGATTTCTTAAATCAACACCAATTAGCAATACTTTTTTATTAAGATTACTAATAGTTACCGCATTATGAAAGGCACAAAAGGATTTTCCTTCTCCCTGAATACAAGACGTAAACAGGATTATATTTCCTTTGTCTTCCTTTTTTTTGTGCAGCAAATAGCGAATGTTAGAAACTAATGTACGCGTTGCTTCTGCAATTAACGAATGAGAAGTCGCTGTATTTTCTAACTTTTCGCTGGTATTTATTTTAGGAATATGTCCCAAAATAGGAATATTGGCAATGACTTTTTGAATATCTTCTTCGTTATGTACTTTGGTATCCAGATATAAACGAACGTATATTATCCCAAAAGGAAGTAGTAAACCAAACAGAAACGCGCCCAGCATAAAGGATTTAGGCTGAGGGAAAATTGCTGAATAATTCGTTTCTGGCGCATTTAAAGTTTTTAAGTTGGATTCTAAGATTGCTCCGTTCAAAACTGCTTCTTCCTTTTTTTGTAATAATGCCACATAGGTTTCTTCTTTCATACTAAGATTGCTATTGATGTTACCCAATATTTTATCTTGTGTAGGTATGTTTTTAATTTTTGAAGCGGCAATATTTTCCTGAGTTTTATTGACGATATTGTTTTGGTTCAGAAAGTTTAAATACCCTTCTAAAGAATTCAATATTTCTTGTTTTGAAACTCTTAACTGGGTCATTAAAGTAATATAGGCCGGATTGTTTTTTTGTGCTCTCTGCAGGATTAATTCACTATCCATGAGCTTTGTATTATAATTTAAAAGCATTTGATTGACAATCGATGATTCTAAATTATAATTGGTGCCTAAAGTTTGTCCGGGCTCTCTTTTTCTGATGTCGTTAATGGCATAATTGGCAAGTGAAATTTGTTTTTCGTTGAGTAAGGAACTTTCCGTTTTCTGACTTCTGTCGGCTGTTTTTTCAGCAATATAATTGTCCATTACGGCTATTTCATTGTTTTGCAGGTATCTTTCTTTTACACTTTCAATCGAATCTTTTTCTTTGGTAAAGCTTTTTATCCTTTGATTTAAATAAGTAACCGTATTGGTAAACGTTTTTTGTTTGTTGATTACAATGCTTTTATCCAGCAAAACGATAATTTCATTCAATATTTTTCGTGAGCGTACAGGATCAGAACTAATATGGTTTAACTCGATTGTTCCTTTTGATTTTTCATCAGATAAAACAATAAGCGATGATTTTAATTCTTTTAAAGCAGCATCTGTTGGTTCAAGATTTACTTTATATTCTTTATCAAAATAATACGAGGCGTTTTTCTTTGCTTTTGAGGCTAATCTAATTTTAAATGGCAGACCGCTTACGGCTTCTTTTCCATCGTATCCATTGACACGGTATTTTTTTTCTGCAGCAACATCAGTTATAATAAAGCCGCCTTTATCTACTTTAATTTCATACGAAACCTGCGGTAAAGAATCTTTAGAAACCGTTAGTTTTAAAACAAAGGGAACCTCATTTACATTATTATTTTGTGTGGTATATACTTTTTCAAAATAACTCACATTTAGATTCAAATTCTTTACTACACCCAGCAAAAACTCATTGGATGTAATCAATCTGATTTCGTCGTCTAAATTATCTTCGTTATTTTTTTGATCTGTACTAATGGTTATTATTTTCGTTTTGTCTTCTTGTTTTTTATCCAAAAAAATCATAGCCGAAGTCTGGTACGTTGGCGGCACTATTTTGATAAAAATGAATGCTGCACCAACGCATAAAATTAAACTAAGCAGGAACCAAGGCCAAAACTTGAGATACTTTAAAAATTCTTTTTTAAAATCCATAATTATTCAATTAATTATACAACAGAATTCGTAACAATAATCATAATTTCAAACTGCTCATTTTTACTGAGCTATAAGTAAAACGACGGCTAAAAGAGAAGCTGTTATACCCAAAACCTGTATAGGATCTTTGATTAAACCGCCGCTGTTTGCTTTTAGTTTATTGGGTTCTACTACAATAACATCGTTCTGCCTGATTCTGAAATTTGGGTTGTTCATCCAGGAAGCTGTGGTTAGATCAATATGAAAAACCAAACGTTTTCCGTCAACTTCCCTAATCAATTTGATATCTGTTCGAACGGCAGAATAGGTTAAATCTTTTGCCAGTCCTATGGCGTCGAGAAGGCTGATAGATTCTTCGCTAAAAGGGATTACGCCGGGTGAATTTACTTCTCCCAAAATGGTAAATTTATTGTTGAGTACCCGAACCTGCACGGTAGGATTTACTAAATAACCTTCGCCTATTAAGCGTTCTTTTATTTTTTGTTCTGCATTAGTTGGCGTTAAGCCGCCTACTTTTACTTCATTTAAAATAGGCATCATGATGTTTCCCTGCGGAGTCACTAAATAACCTGATAATTTCATCATTTCTACAGAAGTTTGTCCGTTGGTAGTTCCCACATTCATATTAAAAGGCGCCGCTACCACAGGATTAAGATCTCCTACATCAATTTTTAAAATATCGTTGGGCTGTATTTTGGTCGATGTATAAACTAAAGTCGAGTTTGCATAGCTGTCTAAATCTTGTAAATACAGCATTTCTTTTTTTGTGGTACAAGACTGAAACATTAATAAAAGCAATAAAAATATCGGAAGTAAAATTTTCTTCATGTTCATCGTAGTGTATTTTAGTGTTTTTTAATTACTCTAAATTCTATTGAAATAAATCTGCTTGAGACCTATGTTCACTATGATGAAAAAAATACTGATCGATCAATATTTATCCTTTTATTAATGAACTATATACTGCCTCAGAGCGATGCTTTTTTTAAGAAAGACAACAAATATTGCTGCCAGACCGTGAAACTTATAAATCTTATAATCTTCGTATAAAACTTCAAAAGCACGTTTTAAACTGGTACTCATGCCGCCCATTCTCATTTTTACGATATAGGCATCGATGTAACTCATATTAATTTTGTGCTTGTACAAATAGCGGAGCAAAAACTCGGTATCTGATGCTATTTTAAAATCAAGGTTGTATAAACCATGTTTATCAATTACAGCTTTTTTCAAATAAACCGTTGGATGAAGGGGCAGCCATCCTTTTTTAACTCTTTTAAGGCTGAAAACGCCTCCTATTCTATCGCGGATCAAACGTTCTTCTTTATCATTAGAAACATAAATTCCGTCGCCGTAAACTCCGTCGATAGTATTATCATTTTCAAAACGAGCCGCAATTCTTGAAATCGCTTTTCGATCGTAAAACTCATCATCAGAATGCATTAAACCAATTACATCTCCTGTTGCCAGTTGAAAACCTTTATTAATGGCATCATACATACCTTTATCAGGTTCTGAAATATATTTGGAAATTCGATCTTTATAAGATTCTATAATCTCCTGTGTTCCATCTTTAGAATTACCATCGATAATGATGTATTCGATATCAGGATAATTTTGTGAAAGCACACTTTGAATCGCTTTTTCAATCGTAGCTTTACGATTGTAACACACTGTAATTATGGTAATTTTCATCAGTAATTATACTTTAGGATAAAAATGTTACATAATTTCCATATAAAACTAAAACAAAAGATTTCTACTAAAAAAAGTTCTCGATGAACCGCCTCAATTGTCGTTAAAACCCTTAAAAGTCAAAGTTTTAAGTTGAAAATCATTTATATTATTTCCTTAATAAGGAAATTGTGAAAAAGAAGGCTTTGCCTGATTTAGCAATAATTGGTCAAAATATTCGATTGTAGCAGTCAAACCTTCACGTAATTCTATTTGAGGTTTCCAGCCATTTAGTTTGTTATGAGCCAAAGAAATATCGGGCTGTCTTTGTTTGGGATCGTCCTGCGGTAAACCAAGATGAATGATTTTTGATGATGAACCTGTCAGTTCAATAATGGCCTGCGCTAGTTCGAGCATCGTAAACTCGTTTGGATTTCCCAGATTTACGGGGCCTAAAAAATCACGATCTGAAGCCATCATTCTAATCATGCCTTCGACTAAATCATCAACATATTGAAAAGAACGCGTTTGCAAACCATCTCCAAAAATGGTAATATCTTTTCCCTGTAAAGCCTGCACAATAAAATTCGAAACAACCCTTCCGTCTGCCGGATTCATGTTTGGCCCGTAAGTATTAAAAATTCGGATGATTTTAATCGCAACTTTATTCTGATTGTGATAATCCATGAACAAAGTCTCGGCGCATCGTTTCCCTTCATCATAACAAGAGCGAATTCCAATTGGGTTTACGTGTCCCCAATAATTTTCAGTTTGCGGATGTACCAAAGGATCGCCGTATACTTCGCTCGTACTGGCCTGCAGCACTTTTGCTTTAACTCGTTTGGCTAATCCCAATACATTGATTGCGCCCATAACCGATGTTTTTATGGTTTTTATGGGGTTGTACTGATAATGTACCGGAGATGCCGGACAAGCCAAATTGTAAATTTCGTCGACCTCAGCATAATAAGGTTCTGTTATGTCGTGACGTACCATTTCAAAATACGGATTATCGATTAAATCAATAATATTCGATTTGGTTCCGGTAAAGTAATTGTCGAGACAAATTACTTCGTTTCCTTCATTCAATAATCTTTTGCATAAATGTGAACCTACAAATCCGGCTCCTCCCGTTATTAATATTCGTTTCATATTAATTCTTGTTTTTGATTAGATCAATTTTTGTTTGAATTTGAAAAAAGTAATGTGACTTAAAACGTGCCAGATAAAATCCTTCTTTTCCATCTAAAAAACCCAGCTTTAAAAAATAAGCGCCAAAAAAATAAACTGCAGGAAGTAATCCTGTATTAAGAAGTCCGTATTTAATTTTTTGGTTTAAGGATAAAAGCGTGTTATTCGATTTCCTGATTTGTAAATATCTCTGGGCTTCCCAACTAGAATAAGCATTGTGTTTGTCTATATAATGTTCCAGATTTTTAAAATCTTTATGCACGACTTTTGCTTTAATAACGCCAACTTTACCTTCGATAATAGGATGTTCGTGTACTTCCATATCTAAATGGCTCCATAAATCTTCTTCGATTTTTTCGTAAGCCCCTTTTGATTTCTTAAATAGTGCCGATTTTTGAAATCCGTACCCGTATTTGAGTTTTCTTCCCATAAAATAGTTTTCAAAACGAATCGTAAAACCGTTATATGTTGGGTCCTGAATTTTATGTTCTATTTCGTTGACAAATTCATCGGTAACAAATTCATCGGCGTCGAGAAACAAAATCCATTCGTTGAGAAGATTGGCGTTTTGCAGTGCCCAATTGCGTTTTTTAGGGAATTTACCATTCCATTGAAATTGCAATACTTCGGCTCCCATAGCTTTTGCTATAATTATGGTATCATCAGTACTGCCTGAATCGACCACAATTAGTTGGGAAAATCGCTTTAATTTATCCAGACATGAGGGTAAATTCTGCGCTTCGTTTTTGACAGAAACGATTACGGAAATTGGAATTTTATTCAAAGCTTCTAAATTTTATTAATTTGGAAGGATTTCCTCCTACTATGGAATTTTCTTCAACATCTTTAATAACTACAGAACGGGCCGCAACAACAGAATAATTTTCTACAGAAACTCCCGGTGCAATAAAAGCATCGGCAGCAATCCATACTCCGTTTCCTATTGTGATTGGTTTTAATAGTAGAGGAAAATCTTTTTTAGTATAATCATGCGTAGAGGCGCATAAATAGGCTTTTTGCGATATTATGGTATTATCGCCAATGCTTATTTTTCCCTGATTATAACAATCCACTTTTGGCCCTAAACTGGAATTTTTGCCCAATTCTAAATTCCACGGAGCCCATACTTTTACGGAGGCATAAACATGCGCCGACCAATCTATTTTTGCACCGAAACATTTCAGTACCAAAACTCTCCATGTTTTAAATAAACGGGAAGCAAATGGGCGAAATATAATCAGCCGTGCAAAATTCCAGATCAATCTTGAAATTTTGTTTTTTAAGCTGAAAGAATGACTATAAGTAGATAAATCCAAAACTGCGTTAATTAAGTATTTTTTTATACAAGTCGTTCATTTGATTGGCAACAGCTTTAATTTCATATTTTTCTGCCACAAGTCTTCTTCCTTTTCGGCCCATACTTTCTAGTTCGTAAGCCGCCGTGTTCAATACTTGCGTAATGATTTTTTCGAGATTTGGAACTGATAAATTTATCCACCAGCCGCATTCGTGTATTTCAAGATCTTCCCACGGTGTACCTTGCGTTGTAATTACTGGAACTCCAAGAGCCAACGCTTCTGCAATTACAATCCCAAAATTTTCGCTATGCGTTGGAAGTACCATAACATCGGCAGATCGTAAAAAATCCCATTTTTCATTACCATATTTTGCTCCAACAAAATTTACATTTTTGAGATCTCTGGCACTGTTACTTAAATGTGCTATATAATTTTTATCGCCATTTCCGGCAATTTCAAGAGACCAACCTTTAGTGTTACAATGACGCCAGGCTTCGAGCAATAATTCAATTCCTTTTTTGGGATGAATTCTGGATATAAAAACCATTTTTTTTGTTCCGTAACATTCTTTAATTCCTTTAATATCGTTCAAATCAATACCATTTGGAATGATAGAAATAGGCGGTTTAAATCCTAAATACTGAATATTTAGCGCTTCCATTTCGGCAGTTGTATGCAAAAAGGCAACATCCTGAATGGCTTTTTTTTGATATAAAAACAATCCTAATCTTTTCTTCCACGGATTGTTAGCCATGATCCACGGTTCTAACATGCCGTGTGGAGACAGGATTACTTTTATGCCTAATTCCTGAGCTACTTTTTGAAAACCCCAATTTTGCGGACTCCAGATTCCGTTGATATGAACTATATCCGGTTTTTCGGCCTGCAAAAAAATTCTAAAGTCTTCGAGCATATCAAACCATCTCAAAATACCGCCTTCAAAAAATTTGATTCGAATACCCGGAATATCTATAGGATGAGACGTTTTTTTTGTTGCCACCACTATTTCCATATGTTTTGATAAAGCCGTGCTTAATAATCGCATATATTCTGTAGTTCCTCCGCCGCCTTTATCAATCCCCGCAATAAAATGGATTACTTTCATACAATTTGATTTATTTCTTTGTAAATAACTTCGACAGCATCAAGGAAATATTCAGTAGTAAATTTTTGCGACTGGGTAAATGATCTTTCAATTGTTTCCGTTTGCTGAGGCCGGCTTAATTTCAATACTTTTTCGATTGTTTTTGCGCCTTCCTCTTTCCATTGCTGCCACTGTGCAGGATCTGCTGGTTTTTTCTCAATGTAAAAAGCGGCCATTCCGCCTACTTCGTTCATTGGTGCTTTATTGGTTGTGATTACTGGGCATCCAGAAGCCATTGCTTCAATAATAGGCCAGCCAAAACCTTCGTCTAATGACGGAAACAATAAACAAATTGCTCCGGAATAGGCATTATTAACATGTTCATCTGATAGGTTTGTGATGAAATGAATATCGTTTTTGAATGGTGATTTTTTGTGCAGAAGATTTAATTCTTCTGATGGTTCTTCGCCAATCAAAACCAAGGGTATATTTGTATGGTATAAGTTTCTCCAGGTTTCGTAAATCTCCAAAACACCTTGTCGGTTTTTATAATATTGATTCCCTCCAATGTGCATGATGTAACCTTCAGATAAAAGTATATTAAACTTTGCTTCTAATAAATCTCTTGAAGATTCTCTTGGCAGAGAAAAAAACGGACGGCTTAATCCGTTGTAACATACTTTTGAATTGGTAATTTCTCCCAAATGCAATTGGTGTAAATCCTGACGTGTTTTTTTAGATATTGAAATGAAATTTTTTCCTTTTGAAAAACCTCTTCTAATATAAATTTGATACAGCTTTCCGGTAAACGATGTCGGGTTTTCAGGCACCATTCCCAATGCCGATTTTAAGGCTAAAAAATCATGGCAGTGTACAACGTGTTTTCTGTTTTTTACCAACGGAACCCACGGACCAAGCGCCTGATCTGCAAATACAAATAGAGTATCTTTTGATGAATTGCGTAATTTTAGTTTTACTTCTAATGGAAATACAAAATACTGATCCAGATAACCCAGCCATTTTTTAAAGGATTTCAGTATGGGCAATTTGTAAAATCTTGCTTTCGGACTCCAGACTGCTACTTCATGTCCTCTTTCTTTCATCCCGTTCAGCAGCATATTGGCATAGCGAGGCATGCTTTGATGCGCTGTAAAGGAAGGATGCGTAAAAAGGACAATTTTCATCATTCTGTTTTCAAATTGATGTTCATACCGGCCAATAATAAACCTGTTGCAATCACCGCGCAGCCCAGCATACTTGGCTGAGCCCATTGGCCTTGGGTAATTAAAAACAAAGCCGTTCCGCAAAATGTTAAGGGCAATAGTTTATAGTTTCCGGGTAATTTTATAGAGCTATAAAAAAGGCCAAAGGCCAAAACTAATCTCAAAACGACAAGTCCGCCGCCTAAAATAAGTCCCTGTTCTCCGCCCACACGATTTAATTCGCCTTCTGAAACTAAAAATTTTCTTTGACCTGTTAGCAGCTGTGCGCCAGCATTGGTTCCCATTCCTAAATTCCCTTCAAATAAAGGTGCTTTTAATAATGTTGTGATAGGTTCTGTAAATCCGTTTATGGTTCGCATTACAATAGATCCTCCTTCTTGTCCTTTTGCCGTATCGACACGGCTCATAAAAACCTGAGTTCCTAAATTGAAAATGGAAGTTGTTTTTTGTAAAACCATAAATAAAACCACAATTACCAAAACGGTCGATATTAATCGTATTAATGATTTTACACTGGTTGTTGATCCTGCAAAAGCAAAAAAACCAACTAATAAAACGCCTAAAACTGCTGTTCTGCTCACCGTTAAAGGCAAAGCAATTATTAAGGCAACTGTACTGGAAATAAGTAAAAGTTTAGAACAGGCTTCTTTTGAAAGCCAGAAATAAAACACAAATACCGAAACCAAAATATAGTAAGCCGATAATCCTGTGGTAAACGAAAATGTTCCCGATGGTCTGAAATATCCCATTGCGCCATCAAAACCTGCGCTTCCTTCTCCGCCCAAACCTGTATTGATATAAGCAGTCTGCGGACTTGTAAACTGAAGGTAAATAATGATGGTCATTAAAATATTGGTCG
The DNA here is from genome assembly GCF_002210235.1 of Flavobacterium sp. NLM. Classification (NCBI taxonomy): domain Bacteria; kingdom Pseudomonadati; phylum Bacteroidota; class Flavobacteriia; order Flavobacteriales; family Flavobacteriaceae; genus Flavobacterium; species Flavobacterium sp. NLM. The sequence goes on along the minus strand of NZ_LIAC01000024.1, from coordinate 40,048 downwards.
CCAGCATGACACGTCCCATTTTAAGAACATCTTCTTTTTTAAATACGGCTCCAATTATAAAAATCAGCGGAAAATGAATCAGCATAATTCTTGCTCCATAAAGACCTACAAATAGATTTCCGTGTCCGAAAGTGAGCGTAATCGCTAAACCTAATAAGGTAAAAATGGCGCTTAAAACTACGTAGCCGTTTATAAATTTCACATCTAGATAAAAAGCTCTTATGATGATAAAAATAGCAATTGGGTCACGCACAATTAAAAGCGGCGTAGCCAGACTTGGCAAAATCCATTTACGGAGTGCGCCTTCAAAAACCCAAAGCAAAAAATACAGCCAAATGGCTATTTTTAAGGTTTTATAAGATTGTGCTATATCTTGTTCTTTTGGGGTGTCCATTTTTCTAATTGTTTACAAAATCTTTTAATGAAGAAAGTGCATCGGACATTTCTTTTCCATAAACTGACCACGGTCTGGTTTGTGCTTTGTTTTGAGCGGCAAATCCAAATTGTTCCAATATTTCCGGTTTTTCAAGTATTTGAATAATGACTTCTTTTATGGCTTTTGAAGATCCGGCGGGGACAATCCATCCGTCTTTTCCGTGTTCTATTAAATCCGGGCCTGCGGTACGATTGGTTGTAATAACCGGAATTCCCTGCGACATGGCTTCGGTAATAACCAAACCAAAACCTTCAAAAAGAGAAGGAAAAACAAATACGTCATGTTCGTACATACACTCTAAAACCTCATCGTGTGATAATGATGGAATCCAATTGTGTTTTTCTAAAGCCAGATTCAATGCTTCGCAATTGGAAATTGCTTTGTGTCCCACAATTGTCAGCTCTACTTTGTCTTCCATTTTTTCGACTGCGTCAAATAGATAAGAAATTCCTTTTCGCTGCGATAAACCTCCTATAAATAAAATTTTAAGCTTTCGATCTAAAAGAGGTTCGTAGTATTTTTTTCTGGTAACTGCCGGAAAGCCGTATGGAATTACTTTTATTTCGGGCAGGTTTCCTTTATAGTTTTCTAATGTTTTTTTGGTAAAACTGCTGGCGACAAAAATTACATCAGCCAGAGCTAATTCTTCATCTTTTTTGCTCAGTTTTCCTAGTGAATCATTGAAACCTGTAAGCGTATCTGACCAAGCCGGATTAATGTCAAATTCTTTCTGCATCAATAAACGGGCGCTTTTCCAATACCCAATTGGTAAATCGTAAATGCAGTAAAGTCCTAATTGTTTTGCTGCTTTAAATGTCGATAAAGCTCCGTCTTCGTATGCATAAACGCCTAAAAGACCTTCTTTTTTTAATTCAGCTAAATTATCAGCAACCCATTTATCATGTTTTTGATAGACTTTGTCAATACAGAAAAAGCCTTTTTCGTGTGTGATTAAAAAATCTAATTTGAATTTTGAAGTCAGTAAACGTCCAAATTCAAAAAAGGATCTTGATCGTGTGTATGGCTGCCAGGTTTCGTCTAGACTTCTTCTTTGTAAATCTTTTAGTTTCGGATTATTTCCAAGTTTAAACAATAACTGTCCGGGAAATATAGCAATTGAAGTAAACAGTTTAAAAAGCTGCTGTTCTTTCAATAAACCGGTTACCAGATTTTTTGAATTTGCGTTTAAAGTTGGATGTGAAACCAATAATTTCATACTGCCGAAATTGAATTGATAAACTGCGCAGCAATAGCATTTAAGTCTGAAATCTCAACGTTTTGCGGTGTTATATTCAGATTGTTTTTTTCGTATTTAATAATCTGCGGAATCACATATTGTCCTTTTGTTGGAGTCCAATTTCTGGAAACACAAATCGTATTGATTTGATGTTCTTTGTACGCTGCAAAAACGCCGCTTTTTTCTGTTTGAAAATACGGTGTTGTTGATATTCCAAAATCACTGTCTCTCAAAACCTGAGATATTACTTTTTCAGATTGTACGCCAAGAATTTCATAAGCAATATTATAATTGTCCAATATTGCGGTGTACTTAATTAATTCCGGTCCATTTTTACCGACGAAAACAAATTTTATAGGTTTCTCAAACTTAGCTGCATTACTGCTTAAATCTTTAATAAAATCTTCAAAAGGAGCTCCGTTATGAATGGTTCCAAACAAAACAAACTGGGCAAATTCTATTGGTTCTTTTTTCACCGCTGTTAACGGAATATTACCGCAAATAGGCAAAACTTCTGCTTTAATATTTTGAGATTGAAGAAAGAACTGGTATAATTTATTTTGGGTATTTATGGAGTGTGTTTTTGTATTGTGGACTATTTTTTTGGCGATTACCTGCTGCAACTTTCCAATACATTTGTGTTTAATCGAAGATTCGGTATCGATTCCCAGCCATAATTCATGAAACATAATATGCCATTTATGATTTCCTCTAATTTTTTTTAAGTATGAAGGAAGCCAAAATGGCAATCCTTTTGGGTTGAAGCTGTACGGAACGTATTGAAGCGAAATCCAGTCGGGTTCAAAATCTTTCAGGATTTTTTGCAGCCAAATTAAACGCTGATCGTTTGGTGCTGCAACCGGAATTCGATGTACAATTACTGAAGTTTCTTCTACAACCTGAGTTTCGCTGATAAACGAAACGGCTTCGTGATCGCATAAAGATAAAATTTGTGCATCGTGGCCGGATTTTATAAGTTTACCACATAAGCGGCGGGTATAATCGCCTACTCCATCGTTACCAATTTCTGCAGAGCCGCATATGAAGAGTATTTCCATTTCGTGATTTAATTATTGATTTTTATAGGGAGGTTTTTTAGTTTTTCGTCAATCAAATTGATGAGTGTTTTGTTATAATTGTTTTCAGGTATTTTGATGTACGATAGGTTTTTTTAACGCTTTTATCAATAAAATTGACGACGGGAAATAATCTGGGGTAATGGTTCCGGACTAAATGCAGGAACTTTTCAATGCCTTTTTTTCCGCGCCAGCTTCCGTTTATTAAATGGATTGCATACGATCTTCTGTCTAAATAAATAGAATTTCCTACGAGAATATTGGCCGGAAGAATCAGCATATTTTCTCTTAAAACCTGTTCTTTATTTTGATAGGTATAACCGTATTTTTCGGCAACCGGAGTTATTACAGAACCTATGATAACTTTTTTTAAATTCATAGTTCCGTCTTCACCAAATAACTGCAGATTTTTATATTGTTCTAAACAATCTTTGACATACGGATGATTTGGTACTGATGCAAAAATTGCTCCCTGAACTGCAAATCCTGTAATAGTTTCGCCGTTTACTGGCAAATAAGAAGCGTTTAACTGTTTAAGTCCGCCTGCATCTTCAAACAAACCGGGATGTATTTCGTGTGCGCTGAAAAAGTCATAATCAAACCATGTTTCCTTAAACGGTTTCAGTATTTTAACATCAGAATCCAGATATAAACCACCTTCGGTATATAAGGCATACAGACGAATGTAATCTGCTGCAAAAGCCCATTTCTTTGCCTGAAAAGCTTCTTTTACAAAAGGAATTGAATCAAAATCAAAACTATCTTTATTCCATATTCGTAATTCAAATTCAGGCAGATGAATTTTCCATGTAGCCATACATTCTTTTATAAATGGCGTATAATCTTCACCACTAAACCAGCAAATATGAATTGTTTTTGGAATCATAATTTTTTATCCGTTTTAAAAAAATTTACACTTTATAGAATCTTCCAATAACTTTGGCTACTTTAATACCTATTAATTTTCGTGTAATTTCCCATTTAGAATGTGCCAATATGGGTTCACTACAATATTTCCAATAAATAACATCTAAATTTCTAGGGATTTTTCCCTGCCCGGCTCTTAATAAATGGTGCGCTTTCCATGGTTTTGGACTTCCCATTCCGTGGGACATTGTCGAATCACCTTCAGAAAAACCCATTCCTTCTTTTCCAATATAACTTACAGGATCATTATAAACTTCAATTGCCACATTTAAAGCATCCTGATCTGGTTTATCAAAAATCTGGAATCCTTCTCTTTTTAAAACCGTTGAATTGTAGGATTGATTTAAAAAAATAGAATTCTCCAAACCTCCAATTGCAGGTCCCATAAGTTCTTGCATCTGAACCCATAAATTTAAAAAGGAACTGTTTTTTTTAAGAAGTCCAACAAAACCGGCGTTTACATAAATTGCGTTTTTAAAATGTAAATCAATGTGGTAGTGTTTGTAATAGTTTTTCCAGCCTTGCCGCCGGGGATGAAATTCCTGCAAAGGTGAATTAACATCTTCGCAAAGTGCAACGCCGCAGTTTATCCATTGTTCGTAACACACCCATGAATCGTTTATCACAATATCGGGATCAAAATAAAACATGGCGTCTGCATCTTTTGCCGGGCCTTCCCAGAGTTCCAGCATAAAATCCGGCTTGTAGTTTGCCATATTATAGTTGGTCACTATTGGCAGAAAAATCAGTTTTATTTCCTGCACGGGAGTTAGGACAATGGCTTCTTTCCATTTACCAATTGTTTCTTTTTCACCTTTTAAAACCCAGTTGGGTAATTTGCCTCGATAACCTACATAAATATTGCCTCTAAATCCATTTTGATATAGTGAATTAGAAAGTGCAGCTACACCAAAATGGTAGTGACCCTCGAAAATAGTGCAAACTGCTGCATTCATCATATAGTATTATAAATTTAAGATGCGTTTAAGTCTTCTTGTAACTCGTTTAGATTGATGTTTGATATAGGTAATATAAAATAAATCAGAGCTTTGCACTTTATACAAACTCATCATTCGCTCTTTATCCGTCTGGCTGGAATACATTAATTCGTCGATTGATTCTGTACCCAAACGGCCTCTGCCGGAATAATGCAAATGACTAATGGGTACATTTAAAGCTCTAAAAGAAGATTGTTTATTGACCACTATTTTAGATTCTTCAGACAATTGGGAATACCAAATTTTGTATGAGTCTGTATTTTGTTTGTACCCTCCCTGAATGGCGTGAATTAAATCTAAACTATTGGTGTAATCTCCAGACCATGAACTGAGCCAATTATATGGAGGTTTACATAAATTAAGTAATTTCCAGTCTCCCAATAATGAAGCGATATGCAATAAGGATTGATCGTGTTTTTTTGGAATTTCTGGATGCTGCTTGAACCATTCTACAGCGGTGTTCATATCTTCAATCAATTTTGAACTTTTTCTTACCAAGATATGTCCGGCTGTAATGGCGGAATTTAAACTGTCTTTTCCGAAATTTTCTTTTACTTTTTCGGGCAGTAAATAATTGTGTATGCCGCAAGTTGTGTATTCTGTATCGGCATGAACTAAATCATGTCCGTTTGCAAACTCAAACAAACGTTCCCAATTCATTAGTGCCACGATATCATTATCTGTATAAATAAATTCATCCCAATCTGAAAAGAATGCTAAAAAACGGTATAAAAATCCCATTGGACATTCTGTTAAAACGCTTCTCAGGTTTTTTATAAAACTTCTGGCTTCTTCCGAAAAATCTTCTACGGTTAAAAATTCAACTTCATTTAAGATGTATTGGGAATTTACTTTTTCCCCTCCAAAATGAATTAGTCGAATTGGTAATGTACAGCCGCTTTTTCTAATGGAATAAATTAGGTTTTCGCTGTACCACTGACTTTTTAAATTGGCCACTAAAACAATACCTTTTTTCATCTATATCGGTTTATAAGCTTAAATGCCATTTATAATTTTTCTGCCACATTTTATGACGAACAGGCCCTGTATAATGCCGAACTGCCATTTGTTTTGGACTGAATAAATAGGAAAAATCAAATTGATCGCCTGAGTCTAAAATGAAGGTTTTAGGTGTTAGAGGCATATAGGAATTATTTTTTAGCAAATGATGGTAAACGGTTTGTTCGCTAAAATATTCGTAGGTGAAATTATAGGTTTTAAAAAAGTCCAGCGATTCTTGTATGTTCTTAAAAGCTTCATTGGCAAAAATAAAACCGGAGTTTACCTGATATATTTGTTCTGAGTTTAGGGCTTTGTAACGGCTGTCTAAACAGCCCCAGCTTACATCTGGCATATACCAGCCATTTGCTTTGGGTTTTTCTGTTAATATTAGTTTTAAAACATTGGCGTGTTCATAAAACAAAATATCAGAGTCTATGAATAGTGTTGGTTTTTCGATTGGATGATTTAAATAGTAAAATAGTTTTTTTCCTAATGGATATTTTTTAGCATAATCGATTAGGTAGTTTTCATAGGGTTCTAATTCTTCTTTACATAAACCTTTTAAGGATTCTATTTCGCTCCAGTCGAGTCCTTCGGCTACTTTTAGGAAATCAAAATTGCTTTCGAGTTGGTTTATTTGTGCCTGAGTATGCGTACCGTCTGAATAAAGTGTCCATTTAATTGGTTTTCCTACGTAGCGAATAAAGGATAAAACAGACAAGACCTGCTCGTGAAAATCATTGAATGAGGAGAAACTGGCAACCTCCATTTCAATAGTTTTTTTTTTACTGACTTGGTTTACCAAATGATATAATCCTATTGCTACTTGTCTGGCAAATTTTTTACGATTTACTCTCCCTTTTGCTATGGTTATTTTTTTGGTAAGTCCGCCTTGGCCTGGTAATTTATTCATGTTTAAATTCTATAGTTTTTAATATAGCTCGTTAATCTATTTCTTTATTCTTTATTCTTTATTCTTTATTCTTTATTCTTTATTCTTTATTCTTTATTCTTTAATTTATTTCTCAGCTCTAATTATTACTGAAAAACTAAATATATAATTTACTAATAATGAAAGACATTGGTTAAAAATGCTGTAGTACAAAATACCTCGAAGCTTTGTTAAATCCCAAATAAAATAAGCTAGTATAACGGTTCCTAAATTGAGTGCAATTACAAAAATTGGGTTTAAAAAATGTCCTCTGCTGCCTATTAAATTACCGCTCATTGCTGCAATTAATCCGATGCAATTGGATAACATAATCAAAAAAAGTTCAGATGATAATGAACTGTATGAGGCTCCTAAAAGCCATAACATTTGAGCAGGAAATAAAAATACGATCAGCATTATAAAGCCTGCAGCAAAAAAAAGGATCAACTGAAAAAATAAAAAATATCTTAAAAGGATTTCTTTATCATCTGCTAATCTCGAAAATCGGGGTAAAAATAAAGTGCCTGATATCGTGGTAAAAAAAGCCATGAGTGCCGCAAATCTGCCCAACGCTCCTATACTTGCCAAATCAGTAGAGTTGCCAAAAACAGATAATATCCAAATTACGATTTGTCCTGATAGTGCATAAAATATAATATTGGGCAGGATGCGGGTTACAATTTTGAGTATCTCTTTACGAATTACGGGATCTGGTTTTTGGTGACTGTCTACAAACTTTTTATTGATTATTTTGAGTTTTGAATTGCCGTATATCTGCGGAATTCCTGAAGCCAAAATAAGGACGAATGTCCAGGGAAAAATAAAAATTGTTAGGATTACTAATAGCAATCGTCCAAATCCAACTCGTAATTGATTTTTTTGTAAACTCGAAATATCCTGATGTAACTTGGGTGTTATTTCTAGTAAAGAATCTGATAAGGCAGCGTAAAAAGCCGGAATCAAGGACAGAAAAATTAAAACTGCCGATAACCAGCTGGCATTATTTTTTAATAATAAATAAATGATTATTGGGGTAGAAACGGTTAAGGCTATAAAGGCAAATTTCTTTCTTAAATCTAAACCTGTTGCCAGCACTTCGCCCAGTTTTTTAGGGTCTTTCCATACTTTGCCGCTCAGTGCCATGACTCCGTTTGAAATACCGGAATCTGTAAACATTACTAAAGTTCCTAACATGGTATTGGCGAGCGTGTATAAGGCGTATTCCTGAACAGGCAGCATTCTGACAATTAATATCCCGGAAACAAATCCGATTAATTTTAGGATTACTTCTGTACTTCCTACAATCGAAATTAATTTTATAAAATTTAGACTTTTATCGAAATGCTGGTGCTGTTTTATTTTATCTAATGACCAGTTCATTTTCTACTTTTAATTTAGCACTAAAAGAATTATTTTTGCCAATTCCTTTTACCTGAAAACCTATTGCTGCTAATTTTTTAAAATCGAGAATATTTCGTCCGTCAAATAAAAAAGCGGGTTTGTACATGTTGTTGTAAATACTTTCCCAATCGTAGGTTTTAAATTCGTCCCATTCTGTTAATACAGCAATTGCATGAGCCTCGTCGAGTGCATCTGTGGCTTTTTTGTAAACAAATATTTGATTTAATTTTGATTTGATTTTATCTTCAGAAAGTCCTTTTAATTCCCATAAATAGCGCATATCGGATTTAATTTTTTCTTCGGAAACTTTGGGATCGTAAACATGAATTTCTGCTCCGTCTTCGATTAAATGTTCGGCTACATAAATCGCTGCCGATTCTCTGGTATCGTTAGTGTCTTTTTTGAAAGCCCAGCCTAAAAAGGTTATCTTTTTTCCGCTTACGGTATTAAAAAGAGAGCAGATAATATTTTTGGCGAAACGGTATTTTTGATAATCATTTAGAATAATAATCTGCTCCCAATAATTAGCGACTTCCGGCAGATTAAAATAACGGCACAAATACACTAAGTTTAAAATATCTTTTTGAAAACAAGATCCTCCAAATCCTACCGAAGCTTTAAGAAACTTTGAACCAATTCGACTGTCTGTTCCTATGGCGGCGGCGACCTCATCAACATCGGCTTCTGTCGCTTCGCATAAAGCTGATAACGCATTAATAGATGAAATTCTCTGTGCTAAAAAGGCGTTGGCTGTTAATTTTGATAATTCTGAAGACCAGACATTTGTGGTTAAAATTTGTTTCGGCGAAAGCCAATGTGCATAAATATCAACTAAAGACTGAATGGCTTTTTGTCCGCTTTCTGTTTGATTTCCTCCAATTAAAACTCGATCAGCATTAAATAAATCTTCGATGGCTGTTCCTTCGGCTAAAAACTCAGGATTAGAAAGTACCTCAAATTTTACCCCGTTTCCGGTATGATCTAAAATAGTCTGCAAGGTTTGAGCTGTTCGAACAGGAAGCGTTGATTTTTCGACTATAATTTTATCATTTTTGGCTATTCGGGCTATTTGTCTGGCACATAATTCTACAAATTTTAAATCGGCAGCCATTCCTTTGCCTTCGCCGTATGTTTTTGTTGGCGTATTTACGGCTATAAAAATCATATCTGCAGCTTCGATTGCAGCATCAACATCGGTCGAAAAAAACAAATTACGTCCTCTTGCTTCACGAACTACATCTGCAAGTCCGGGTTCGTAAACAGGAAGTTTATCTAAATTTTCTTCATTCCATGCCGAAATACGATCTGTATTTAAATCTACAACTGTTACTTTTATTTCGGGACATTTCAATGCTATAACAGACATTGTGGGTCCTCCAACGTAACCGGCTCCTAAGCAGCAAATATTTTTGATTTTCATTTAGTTCGTTTTTTTGGGAAGTGTTTTTTTAAACACATAGAGACATAGATTTTGATTATGTAAAAAGACTATAAAAAGAAACTAGTTTCTAACACATAGTTCTCACTGTTTGTCATTCCGAGGAACGAGGAATCGCACAAGTAACACCGCAACAGTAAGTCGCCAATCTTTGTCGATTCTCTAGTGCGATTCCTCGTTCCTCGGAATGACAAGATTGTGCTGTCTATGTTTGTTTATGCAAGTGAAACGCCTTTTTTAAGATTCCTAAAAACTATGTTTCTATGTGTTTAAATTAAGCGCAACTGGTTTATTAATCTTCTGTTCGACTTATTCGAAATAATTTAAGATTGTATAACCGCATTCTTTTAAATGCTGTTCTTTCTCCATCAGTTTTAAATCAGACTGCATCATTTCTTTTACTAATGATTCTAAATCGTATTTGCATTTCCAGCCGAGTTTAGTTCTGGCTTTTGTGGGATCACCAACTAATAAATCTACTTCTGTTGGTCTAAAATAATTGGCATCGACTTCTAATACTTCTTTACCAATCGGAATTTGATAATCTGGATTACTGCAATATTTTACAAGAGCTTTTTCATTTATTCCTTTTCCTTTAAATTCCAGTTCAATACCAACTTCGGCGAAACTCATTCGTACAAATTCGCGAACGGTTGTCGTTTTTCCTGTAGCAATTACCCAATCTTCCGGTTCATCGGCCTGTAAAATCATCCACATCATTTGTACATAATCTTTGGCATGTCCCCAATCGCGCTGTGCGTCGAGATTTCCTAAGTATAATTTATCCTGTAATCCTAAAGCAATTCGTGCCGTTGCTCTGGTAATTTTTCGTGTTACAAAAGTTTCGCCGCGAATGGGTGATTCGTGATTAAATAAGATCCCATTGCAGGCATACATTCCGTAAGCTTCTCTGTAATTTACCGTAATCCAATACGCGTACATTTTGGCTACTGCATAAGGCGAACGCGGATAAAATGGTGTTGTTTCAGACTGCGGAACTTCCTGTACTTTTCCGTACAATTCTGAAGTTGAAGCCTGATAAATTCTTGTCTTTTTTTCTAATCCAAGCAAACGAACAGCGTCTAAAAGTCTTAAAGTTCCTAAACCATCTGCATTTCCTGTATATTCCGGAGTTTCAAATGAAACGGCTACATGGCTCATGGCGGCCAGATTGTAGATTTCATCGGGTTGAACTTCCTGAATGATTCGGGTTAAATTAGTGCTATCTGTCATATCGCCATAATGCAGAATAAAATTTCTGTTTTCTACATAAGGATCCTGGTATAAATGATCAATTCTGTCTGTATTAAATAAAGAAGTACGTCTTTTTAATCCGTGTACGATATAGCCTTTTTCTAATAAAAATTCACTTAAATAGGCTCCGTCTTGTCCTGTAACTCCTGTTATAAGAGCTGTTTTTTTCAATGGATTCATAATTTAATTATAAGGCACAAAGGCATTATGCTGCAAAGTCGCAAATTTTGTAAAGTCGTAACGATAAAGGGGTTTGGGGTAATTTGAAGGGCAAAAGGTCAGTAAACCTTTTGTTTGAAATTTTCGATGTTTTCTAAAAACCAAGTGTAGGTTTTTTGTATTCCTTCTTCGAGTTCTATTTGGTGTTTCCAGCCCATGCTGTGCATTTTAGAAACATCCATTAATTTTCGTGGTGTGCCGTCGGGTTTTGTATCGTCCCAAAGAATCTCTCCGGTGTGGCCTACAATTTTTTGTACCAATGCGGCAAGTTCCTTAATGGTTAAATCTTTTCCGGTTCCAATATTATACAAATGTTCGGGAAGCTCATTTTCTAAAGCAAAAACTACTGCTTCTGCCATATCATCTACAAATAGAAATTCACGCATGGGTGTTCCTGTTCCCCACAAGATTACTACTGCATTGTTGTTTTCTTTGGCTTCGTGAAACTTGCGGATCATAGCGGGTAAAACATGAGAACTGTTTAAATCAAAATTGTCGTGAGTTCCATATAAATTGGTTGGCATCATGCTGACAAAATCTTTTTGGTATTGCCTGCGTATGGCTTCACATAATTTTACTCCGGAGATTTTTGCTAAAGCGTACCATTCGTTAGTGGGTTCTAAAGGAGCTGTGAGCAGATATTCTTCTTTTAACGGCTGCGGTGCAAATTTTGGATAAATACAGGAACTTCCTAAAAAAATGAATTTATCTACTGCCAAACGATGTGCTTCATTAATGAGGTTGTTTTGAATCTGCATATTTTCCATCAAAAAATCATACGGAAAATCATTATTTGCCTGAATTCCTCCCACTTTTGCGGCGGCATCGATAATTACATCGGGTTTTGTTTTTCTGATAAAATCGCGAACTGCTTTTTGCTTTCTTAAATCTAATTCTTTGCTGGATGCGCCAATAAGATTCGTGTAGCCTTTTGCAGTCAGCGTTCTCCAAATGGCGCTTCCCACCATTCCGTTATGTCCGGCAATATATATTATGGATTTTTTATTGATCATAGCGTAAATTTTATTTTACAGCAGCGGAGAAGCAATCGATTCTAATTGCTGATAAACTTGTTTTACTTCCTGAGAATTTTCTTTTTGCAAAACCATCAAAGCATCGGCGGTGTAAATCAAAATGCAATTTTTAACGCCAATAAAAGTGGTATGCAGTGAAGTTCCTATAACAATATTTCTGTTGGCATCAATAGGATGCCCTTTTTGAACCAAATAATCATAAACCGATTCGAAAGAACCTAAGTCTGACCAGCCAAAATGAGCGGGAACAACTTTAATGTCTTTGCTTCGTTCCATAACCGCATAATCAATGCTTATAGAAGGAATTTTTATCGACAATTCGTAATTCAAGAAACCATTTGTATTGTTTTCCCAGGCTATTTTTGAAGCTTTGAAAACTTCGGGTTTCTGCTTTTCGAGTTCTGCCAAAAACTTTCCGGCCTTGAAACAAAAAAGTCCGCTGTTCCAGAAATAATTTTTCTTTTTAAGATATTTTACTGCCGTTTCAAAATCGGGTTTTTCATGAAATGCGATTACATTTTCATCTTCAAATTCGATATAACCGTAACCCGTTTCCGGTTTTGTGGGTTCTATGCCAAAGGTTACTAAATAATCCTGATTGGCTAATACAATAGCGTGCCATAAAGCATTATTGTATAAATCGCTGCCTTCTATAATATGGTCTGAGGGGGTTATCAATAAAATATCGTCTGGTTTTGATGCAAATGCGGCAAAGGCAATTGCTGCGGCTGTATTACGGGGGACGGCTTCTACAATATGAGTAAAATGCTTATTCAGTTTTGACATAATCACATTCGTCATTTTGTAGTTTTCAATATTTCCAACAACTATCATTTTTGTTGAAACATTTTCGTTACGAGCCACTGTTTTTTCAAAAAGTGATTGTCCGTCAAAAAGTTCAAGATATTGTTTTGGAAGTGTTTTTCTGGAAAGAGGCCATAATCTGCTGCCAATTCCGCCGGTTAAAACTACATGAGTAATTGTAGTGCTAATTGCCATTAGAATGTATTAAAATTTCTTTTTGATATACTTCATGACGAAGGTTAGTACTCGAAAACCGATGGTCGCGGGTATTAAAATACAACTCGATTCCTTTTTCTTCGCAATAGGCTCTTCCGGTAAAGTCTTTCTCTTTATATTCATCGCCTAAAATGCGCATATCAATAGTAAAAGATTTCAAAATATCTTCTAAATCCTGCTCTGTTGCATAAGGTACAATTTCATCGACAAACTTACACGCTTTTAACTGTATGTATCTTTCGACAACAGTCTGCGTTGGTTTGTTTTTTGTTGGGCGGTCTAATGTTGGATCAGTCTGCAGGCCAACAATTAAATAATCACAATTTTGTTTCGCTTCTTCAAGCATTTTTACGTGTCCCGCATGCAGCAAGTCAAAAGCACTAAAGGTTATTCCAATTTTCATCTTTTTAATGTTTTAAATTAAATAATCAGTTTATGAATGGAGTAATGATTTGTGAAAAAGTATTGTGAACCTGTTTACTGGGGTTTGGGCGCTATTTTTTAAATTTTAAAAAATGGGTTCCCCGTGAATAGTTACATCTGTACTACTCAAAAAAGAAAAAAATTAGGGGTATAAAATCTAAAAAAATTGTGTTTTTGACTGTTTTAAAAAAGATTAAATTCTGTTATGCAAAACAGAAAATTAAAATCCATAATATCAATCTGAATACAACAATAATTTAAGATAAAATTATGATAATGAAGATGATAAGAAATTACTTTTTTGTAACTAAATGTCCTAAATAAGGAAAAATTAGCATGAAAATCGTAAATAATTTTAGTCTCTCCAGATTAAATTTACATCCTATATTAATACTGAAATGGTGCTTTCAAACGGCTTTATCTTTTAATGATTATTAATAGTTATTAAAGAAGACATTTTCAGAAAAAATAAAATACCAATACAGCTTACCTTACTTTAAAACTGATTTACAATTACTATAAATAAATTAAGAATTATGAAGTGGTATGTAGTCTATACAAAACCCAAATGGGAAAAAAGAGCAGCAGAACAATTAACGAAGTATAACATTAATTGTTACTGCCCCCTGATTAAAAAAACACAGCAAAGATCTGACAGAAAAATAAAGGTAGAAGTGCCGTTATTTAATAACTACATCTTTGTGCAAATACCTGAAAAAGATAGAAATATGGTGTTTTATTCTCCCGGTGTAGTTCGGTATTTATTTTGGTTGGGAAGACATGCAATTGTAAAAGACCAGGAAATCGAGACGATAAAAGAATGGCTTAATTGTGGAGATACTGCTAAAGAAATTTCAGTGATGCAGTACCAAATAGGAGATAAAATACATTTGAATTCCGGGCCTTTTTGTGATCAGAATGCCGTTATAAAAGACATTACAAAAACGCATTATGTTTTAATTTTAGAATCTTTGGGATATGTTTTAAAAGTAAAACATAAGTAATAACATAAATAAAAATAGAGTTCTTATAGGAACTCTTCTTTTTCAAAAAAATACTAATTGCTCAATCTGAAAATTTCACTTTTTTTGATTCCTAAAATTTTAACCAGTTTATCCAGTTTTGACAATTTTAGGTCAATCATTCCATTTTCAATTTTTTCATATTTTTTTACACTTATTTCCATCTGAATGGCAACATATTCAGGAGTATGATTATTCTGCAACCGATACTCTTTTATTCTTAAGTAGTAATTTTCCATAACCTTCTTTTTTAATTATTTATTTTATCTATTTAAGCTTGCTTTCTATTTTCCAGATATTTATCTGGTTGTTTCATTAAAAAAAATCGAAACATCGAATTTGAATATGAACTCAATTGAGACCTCTAAAACTTTTGAAATTTCAATTAATTTAGACACTGTCAAATCAACATCGCCTCTTTCAATTTTGCCATAACCGCTGGTGCTCATTTTTAGTTCGGCCGCCACATATTCTCTGGTTAGATTTTTTAATTCTCTTATTTTTCTAATATTTTCGTATACACTGTATTTCATAAAACAAAAAATATAAATAATCCTTATTTTGAGATTACTATTGTACCTCAAAAAATACAATAGGTGATAATTTGTTTTTCATTATACTTTGTAAAAAAACTACTATTTTACAATAACTGTTTAATTATTAATAAAGAATAAAGCTAAATCACCGTTTTTATTTAGTATTCTTTTTAATTCGTGGTTAAAAATATATATTGTTTTCAGTTTATAATAATAAATCTGTTCAACGGATTTTAAAATCCGATAAAATACAATTTGCAGCCTTTTACAGCTATCATATTGAGGTAAAAATGGCTGAAAAACTTCTCAAAAAAATGTAAAATCTGGCATTATCAGCAGCTTTAAAAGACTGATTCTGTAAGATTTATAATAAGGTTTTATTTATTAAGAAGAAATATTAAAAATCTTAAATTGAAGAATAAAAAAGAGGTTCAGATTAAATTAATCTGAACCTCTTTTTTTGTTATTATCTATGTTTTTATTGCGTCACCAATAACTGCGGATACGGATTTGGTGTTGTATTAATTATCACCGTTGGCACGCCTACTTTTACATTTACTAATAATTTACTTAATGTAGGATTTGCTGATAATGTAGAGTTTACATAAATAGCAGACGAATCATAATATAAATTCGACGGTTTTGCTACCACTACATTTCCTGCAACTGTTGAATTTAAAATGTAATGAAAAGTCGAATTGTACACTACTGGCGCAAACATATTCGAACTGTCTGAGAATTTACATCCTTCAATATACGTAATCATAGCATTTAAAGTTGCTGCTGATGAAGTGTTATTGAAAAAATTAGAACTGTATATCGAAATTGAATTACTGTTTATAACACTCGCTCCGGTATAATTACTAAAATCACAATTGGCAATTACAGGATAATTTTGCGCTCCCATGTCTAAAGCAGTCTGACCTCTGTCAAATTTACAGTCTACCCACGCATTTAAGTTATTTGGTCGGGTTGCCTTCATTGACATTGCCGTAGTACAATTTATAAACTGACTTTTGTAATACATGGTTTTGTCAACATAACTAGATGTGTTATAATCTCCTGCGTATGGCAATAAGGGTTCCTGGAAGAAACCTCTGGTACAATTTACAAAACCCAAATACTCAAAAAAGTTATTATCAAGTCCCATAATTTGGTACAGGTGAATTCCGTTAGTCTGATCTCTAAAAGTAATGAACCTTAAATTTGCATACGCAATCTGACCAATTCCAACTCCATTTCTTTTACCTGCATATATTCCCGTGCTGCCGCCTTGCAGCGTTAAATAGGCCAGAATAAAATTAGTATCGGTTCCTGTGTCTAATGTAATTAAAGGAAAATCATCTTTTAAACCAACAATTACTGTTTTTCCGGTTCCTTGTCCTATTATACCATGATTTCCATCAAGATGAACATTTAAAGTACCACCTATATAGAATATTCCTTCCGGTAATTCGGCAATTCCTTTTGTATCAATAAGATTTTGAATATACGCTCTTTGATCTGCTTTTCCGGTTCTTTCTGTTTTCCAGTTTGGTCCCAGCGGATCTGGCAGTGTTTCCCACGTAGTTCTTGCCCAGGGTGTATATTTTGTTCCTAAAATAGTATTGCTGATAGCTGATACAACCGCTGTATTTGTAATCGTGCTGGTTTGCTCCACTCCATTATATTTTACAGCATTGCTTTTATCTAAATTCCCAAGTAGATCAAAACCTGTTACAGTTCCGCTTCCTCTTTTGTATGCCCCTTCTCCATCAATTAAAAACATATTGGTTCTGGCTGAAATCACATCGTTTGACGTACGCAGGTATTTATTTAAGAAGAATACATTTTGAGCATCAATATCATAAGATCCTGTTTGAACAGCAGAATAAGCATTTCCGCCTCCAAAATCAGTAATCTTTAAATTACCCATATTTTTAGCCGTAAACATTGCTTTTGTTCCTTGTCCGTTTAAATTCCATCCTTCACTGTCAACTCCAACAAAAGTAGCCGATTGTAATCCGGCGATATCTGTTGCGTCGCCCGCAGGAGTTAAATAATTAGAATGCAGATTTACGTTTCCATAACTTGGCGTTGTGGTATTTCCTTTCATTATTAATTGATTGGAAATAGACTGCGCCTGATGTTTTATAATCTTATTGTTTCTGAAATAACCTGATGCACTGCAATCAAACTTAATTTGTCCTCCAATATTGATCAGTTCATTATTATTCAATTGTGCTCCGCTTGCATTGATGTAAACGTATCTTAAAGTTTTAAGAACGCAATTTGTTATAGGCGCGCCTGGTTCAAAAGTAACCGTGCGGTCTACAAATGAAAGTTGCTCAATATGTACATTGGTACTTCCGGCAGCGATTTTAATATTCGATACTTTAGATAATGTTGGATGTCCGTATAATCTTTGATTACTTTTCATCACAAGATCAACTCCAGAGTAATCTCCTTTTTCTAAACGTACAGCACCGTATTGATCTAAAGTAGCCTGCAGCGTTCCTTTTTGCGCAAGCGGCAGTAAATGAGCTTCAAAATATTTAATTTCTTCTATTTGATTGTTTATGCCTGTTGGTGGTTCCGGTACGATAACCGGAGCTTCTTCAAGAGCATATTGATAGTTTTGCGAAAAAACTGCTGTTGAAAAGAGTAAAAAAAATAGTAACTTTTTCATTGTCCCGATATAATATAGGAATTTGTGCCTGTTTTTCTAAGAAATCCAAATCTTACGTTTCCAGATGCGCTGGTAAACTTTGCACTTCCGCTTGCCGTATAGTTTATTGTTACGCCAGAAGATGCTTGTATCGTTAATACTGCACCATTATGAGCTTCTAAATTAATAGTATCTCCGGTTAACATGCTCGAAAAATTAGACGTTAATGTTAAGGTAGATGTTGCTGTACATTCTATTGTATTATTTACATCTGTAGTACTAATACTTCTGGAAGATGTAAACGGAATAATTGCCGCTCTTGGCGTTGTAGTAGCTGTACCTACTATTCTTTCGGCTGTTTTTGCATGTAATGCATAAGGAACACTCAAAAGCTGTGTCGTTCCCATAATATTATAATTAGCTCCTCCTGTTACATCCACTTGTGTTTCTATAAAGTATGGGCCTTTTTCCCAAGCAATTGCACTAAAAGTACCAGTGGTAATATTTCCTGTTCCTATTTCAAGAGAAACCAAACCATTGTTATTGGTAGTCGCAGAATGTGTTTCCTGATAAACTATAGTTCCTGCAGCACTGCCTTGATGTACAATAACTCTCAGGCTTATTCGCGAATTCGCAACCAAGTCATTATTCTGTGATCGAATAATGGCCTGATAACTCATTTTTTCTGGTGATTGTGCATATAACTTAAGCGTAACAGTCACAAATAATAATAGTATGGTAAGCGCAGATTTCATTGTCTTATTCTTTATTTTTTTAATATTTTAAATGATTCCAAAATTTTGCCGTCTACATATACCACAAGTATATAAAGAGAAGGAGTTAGGTTATTTAAACTAACCTGAGTTTCGGTTTGATTAATTTTGTTTTGTTTTAATAGTCGGCCCTGAATGTCATAAAGTCTGTACGATCGGTCTTTACTTTCTAACTCGGGTGCTTTCAGGCTTACATTAACAAAATCTGCTGCCGGATTTGGGAAAACTAATATGGATACTTCAGGCACCTCAACTTCCGGATTATCCAAAGTTTCATCTGATTCTTGCTGTTGTATTCCCTGTGCTACGTTATAACCTGTTCCAATGTAGGTATAGAATACTTGTCCAATTGAATATGTTACAGATCCTGAACTTCCGGTTGCGTTACTTCCGGATGGAATTATAGTTTCCATGGTATCATTTACCGGCGTATTTTGACTAATCCCTTTAAAAGGAATAAACGCCATCATAATTATGAGTAGGTTTAGGTTTTTTATATTTAAATACTTCACAGTGCTATAGGCCTTATAATTTATGCTGCAAAAATATTTATTAGCAAAATAAAATCGATATAACGAATTTTATTTCCGATAAACTACACAAAATGTAGTATTTTAATGACTATTTACCTACATCAAAAAAAATGTTTTTCTATAAATTAATGCGATTATTTAAAAAAAAATAGTTGCCAATATAACTTAAATAATAGTTCCAAAAATTAAATATTTAACGCTAGTATAAACTGGTTGATACTTAATTACAACGGCAATTTATTTCACTAAATTATATCACTAAATCCTTTTTATTTAATCTTTAATTATGGGGTGCTTTTATAAAAAAATATGTATTAAATTAACAGTTATCTTATTGAATACAAGATATTTACAAACAGCAAAGCTAAATATTTTTCTACAACAAACAATTACTAAAATAAAGTTTTTCCTTACAAAGGAAAAAATGGTCTGAATAAGGAATTATTGACTTTTAAAAATATGTCCGAAGATAATTTTGACTGTAATTTTATCTCGAAAAAAGCTCCTCTTATTTAATGAGAAAATTGCAGACCTAAAATTGATTTAAAACTGAAGGTCAATTTTAAAATAAATATCCCAAATAATTTAAAATATGCAATTCATCGAGAATAATAGCTTTATAC
This sequence comes from Flavobacterium sp. NLM, assembly GCF_002210235.1. NCBI lineage: Bacteria > Pseudomonadati > Bacteroidota > Flavobacteriia > Flavobacteriales > Flavobacteriaceae > Flavobacterium > Flavobacterium sp. NLM. Next base: position 20,518 of record NZ_LIAC01000024.1, on the reverse strand, counting down.
AGAAAATGCAAGTATTAGTAAAAAAAAATTACTTTTTTTGATTAACATATTGATTACTAGGACATAATTATAATTTCAATAAATGCCAAATCAATGATTAAAAACTACTTATAACCTCTCATTTATTTATTAACGAAGCAGACCATTGTAAATAAAAAATGTAGTCATTTTTATAATGAGCTGTAAACCCGGATGTAAGTCGCGTTTTTCTTTAGTTTCCCATTAATTGAATCTTATTATTTGTTCCACTTTAATTTTAATACCATTAAAATGAAAAGAGCTAACAACAATGATTTAGCCAACAATAGAAGTTGGACCAAAATGGCGTATCCTAAAAATACGTTACCGGAGATTTTTGCAGAACAGGCTGCTTTATCTTCAAATTCAACAGCGCTTGAATCTGGAGAAGAACAAATTACCTATTCAGCATTAGTAAAAATGACCAACCAGCTGGCGAATTATTTTTTGGCGCAGGGTTTATCTTCCGGACAAATTGTTGCTGTATCTATGGAGCGAACTCCTAATTTAGTGGCTTCTCTTTTAGCTATTTTACAATGCGGCGCGGCGTATTTACCATTAGATCCAAAATTTCCAGCTGCCCGTTTAGAATTTATGCTCGAAGATTCCGTAGCCAGTTTTTTACTGACTACAAAATCACTTGTCAATTCATTGCCCGCTTATTCTAAAACAATAGTAATTGAAGACGTTTTAGCTGCATTGGATCAATATCCTGCAGTTCCTGTTTCAACTTCAGTTTCTTGCGATGCATCGGCCTATATAATGTATACTTCCGGATCTACCGGAAAACCAAAAGGCGTTACGGTTACCCATAAAAATTTAATAAACTTCCTGTTCAGTATGGCAATTGAACCGGGTATCAATGTCGAAGACAGATTATTATCGATTACCACAATTTCCTTTGATATTGCGGGTCTTGAATTATTTCTGCCACTAATTAAAGGTGCAACAGTAGTTTTTGCCGATTATGAAACGACTCGCGACGGGCATCTTTTACTTGATCTTTTACAGAAAAAAGAAATTACAATATTACAGGCTACACCTACCACATGGCAGTCACTGCTTGATTCAGGATGGGAAACACCGCTGGCTTTAAAAGCCTTATGCGGCGGAGAAGCTATGCCTTTAAACTTAGCGCGTCAATTAACGTCAAAATGCGATTCTCTTTGGAATATGTATGGCCCGACTGAAACCACAGTTTGGTCGGCGGTAAAACAAATTCAGGCAGAGGATGAATTAATTACCATTGGTTTTCCGATTGCCAATACTCAAATATATTTATTAGATGAAGAAAGAAAAGCCGTCGAACCCGGAACAATTGGAGAAATCGTAATTGGCGGAGACGGAGTTGCAAAAGGGTATTGGAATCGTCCGGAACTTACTGCCGAAAAATTTATTCCCGATCCGTTTTCTATAGAACCAAACGCTATTTTGTATCGCACCGGAGACTTGGGAAAATTACTCCCAAATGGAGAATTTCAATGTTTAGGCCGTATCGATCATCAGGTAAAAATAAGAGGGCATCGCATTGAATTAGGCGAAATAGAAGCCGCTCTAAATAGTATTCCTGAAATAAAACAATCTGCCGTAATCGTCAGTAACTATTTTGGCAATGAAGATAAACTCGTGGCTTATTTAAAATCTCGTGCTGAATTACAGGACGAAAAACCAATTCATGAGGCACTTTCAAAGGTTTTGCCCGAAATATTATTGCCATCTAAATACATTTGGGTAGACGAATTTCCGATTACTCCAAATGGAAAAGTGGATAAAAAAAACCTGCCCGTTCCTGAACACAACAGACCAGATTCTGCACCGCCGTTCAAGAAACCAAATACGCAGTTAGAAAAAGATATTGTAAAAATTTGGAGCGAAGAATTGCAAATAGCAAGCATTGGTATCGATGATGATTTTTTTGATATGGGCGGAAGTTCTGTATTGGCACAAAAAGTAACGTCTTTAATGAGACAGCAATTAGAACTGGATATATCAGTTTCAAAAATCTACATTCATCCTACTATTAGAGAACTTGCCAGTACTTTAGAAGAAAACAATACCAAAGAAGATTCATTTGCCTTTAAACAAACAGACAAACAAAACTCTAACGGAGATATTGCCGTAATCGGAATGGCCGGAAGATTTCCAGGTTCTGATACTATAGAAGAATTATGGGAAAATCTAAAAGAGGGAAAAGAAACCATTTCCTTATTTACCAAAGAAGAATTAGATCCAAGTTTACCCGAAAGTCTTCGTAAAGATCCATTTTATATAGGCGCAAGAGGAATTTTACCTTCAGCTAAAACATTTGATGCTCATTTCTTCGGACTAAATCCGCAGCTTGCCGCCGCTATGGATCCTCAAATACGCGTGTTTATGGAAATTTCGTTTGAAGCTCTGGAACAAGCAGGACATCTTCCGAAACATTATAAAGGAAGTATCGCCGTATATTCTGGAAGCGAAATCAATACCTATTATGAACATAATATATTTAATAACCAAGAGCTGAAAAGTTCTGTAGGCGAATTACAAATTTATACCGTAAACGGAAAAGATTTTATTGCGCCTCGCACTTCTTATCATTTAAATTTAAAAGGGCCTTCGGTTAGTGTGCATTCTGCGTGCTCTACTTCATTATTGGCTGTAGCCGAAGCTGTAAAAGCCATAAGAACCGGCATGTGTGATATTGCACTTGCAGGCGGATCGAGTGTGACTTCGCCTATAAATAGCGGACATCTTTATGACGACGGTTTTATCAAAAGCCCTGACGGATCGACAAGATCATTTGATGCATCTGGAAAAGGTACTGTTTTTAGTGACGGCGCCGGAGTTGTTGTATTAAAAAGACTGGAAGAAGCAGAGAGAGATGGCGATATTATATACGGCGTAATTAAAGGCGTTGGCGTAAATAATGATGGTGGAGACAAAGGCAGTTTTATGGCGCCAAGTCCGCGTGGTCAGGCCGGAGCGATTATAAATGCTTTTAATGATGCCCAAATCGCACCTTCCTCAATCAGCTATATGGAAGCGCACGGAACTGCAACTCCGGTTGGAGATCCAATAGAAATTGAAGGACTTAAAATAGCCTATGGCAAACAGGAAAAAAACAATTATTGCGCATTGGGTTCTATAAAAAGTAATATGGGACATACTACAGCGGCGGCCGGAGTTGCGGGTTTAATGAAAGTATTATTAGCCATGCGTCATAAACAGATTCCGCCAATGGTTAATTTCAACGAACCAAATCCAAATATAGATTTTGCGAACAGCCCTTTTTACATCAATAATAAATTAATTGAATGGGAAACTGACAGCATAAGAAGAGCCGGTGTAAGTTCTTTTGGAATTGGCAGCACTAATGTTCATGCCATTGTTGAAGAATATACAGCAAAACCTCTTCTCTCTTCTGCCGGACGTCCGCTTCAATTATTAATGTGGTCTGCAAAAAGCCAAAACAGTTTATTAGGTTATGAAAATGCTTTGGGTCATTTTATTGATAAATCAAGAAATATTCCTTTAGCAGACATTGCTTATTCATTGAATATTACGAGAGATGATTTTAACCAACGCAGCTTTTTGGTAACAAATTCTACAGATGATGCTGTCGAAAAATTGATTTCTTTAAAAGCAAAAAGCACTAAATCTTCTATATTAAAAAGTGTTCCAAGTGAAATGGGATTTCTGTTTCCGGGACAAGGAGCGCAGTATCTGCAAATGGGAAAAACACTTTATAACAATGAAAAAGTATATCGTGAAGCGGTAGATAAATGTGCAGCATTATTAATGGAGGATTTAAAATTAGATATTCGCGAAATTCTTTATCCGGAAACAAATTCAGCTGAGGCCGAAGCTCGCTTAAAAGATACCCGCTTAACGCAGCCAAGTTTATTTGTAACAGAATATGCATTAGCGCAGTTATGGATGAGCTGGGGAATTAAACCAACCTTCCTTTGCGGTCATAGTATTGGTGAATTTGCAGCAGCACATTTAGCCGGAATTATGAGTTTAAAAGATGCTCTACACATCGTTGCAATTAGAGGAAAATTGATAAGCGAACTTCCAGGCGGATCAATGTTAGCGGTACGCGTTCCGGTAGAAAAATTATACGAATTGATTCCTGATACACTTTCTGTCGCTGCCATAAATTCAAGTCAGTTTTGCGTGGCTTCGGGTACAAAAGAAGATATTGCATTATTTAATCAGGCACTTGATGCGCAGGATATTCCGAACAAACTGCTGCTAACCAGTCATGCTTTTCACTCTTTTATGATGGAACCTATTTTGGATTCTTTTAAAGATGAAATAGAAAAAATAAAATTAAATATTCCACGATTACCTATTATTTCAACAGCAACAGGAACCTGGCTTTCAGATACTGAAGCGACAAGTTCAACCTATTGGGTTAATCATTTAAAAAACACAGTACGATTTGCCGATGCTATGGATACTGCATTTGAATTAGAAGATTATATTTTATTAGAAGTTGGTCCGGGTCAAACGCTTATTACGCTGGCACGTCAGCAGGCGGCTGGTAAAGTTATACCTGCTTTTTCGAGCATTAATTTTCCTAAAGAAGAACAAGACAATGAATATTCGACTTTATTAAATACTGTTGGAGAATTATGGGCAAAAGGAATAAATCCTGATTGGAAATCTTTCTATAACGAACAGCAGAGACAAAAAATAGAATTACCCGGTTATGTTTTTGATCGAAAACCGTGCTGGATTGAGCCTTTAAATGTTATTGAAACTATAGTTGAAAGAAATACAGTTTCTGAAATAGTTCCAAATATTTCTGAAGAAACTGAAAACGTTTCTGCTTCAGCAAAAGAATCAAGAAAGGAATCTATATCAGTTAGAATTTCAGAAATCATAACAGAAGCATCGGGAATAACTTATGATCCTGATTCGGCTTCAAATACTTTCTTAGAATTAGGATTGGATTCTTTATCACTCACTCAATTATCAGGAAGACTGAAAAAAGAATTTGATCTGCCTATCACTTTTAGACAACTCAACGAAGGATATCCTACTCCAGCGCTTTTGGCAGATTATATAGATTTAAATCTTCCTGAAGAAGCTGAAAGTGAGATTAAAGAAAATGAAATTGTTTCTAATGAAATTCAGCCTTCTATGTTAACAAATGAAGCTCCATTATCTGTAAATCAAAATCAAACTTCATTAGAGCAAATTATACAGCAAATTCAGCTTTTGAGCCAAAAAGTAGATCAACTTCAAGGATTACAGCATTCATCTGCAAACGGAAATACTTCATTCGTCAATTTAAAAGTAAAACATTTTGATGCTCTTACATTTAATCATGAAAATCGAGTCGGGACAAACGGATCAAATGGCGTTCATAAAAAAGAAAAAGCTTTTGACCTTTCCAAAATAAACGGACATCTTTTCATTGAAACTAATGCTGAAGAAAAGAAATATACCATAATGGCAAACGAACCACCTATTCACGGCAGTAAACTGGGACGGGACGAAAACGGAAATCCGGCATGGTTTATTGAAGACCCTGTTCAAAAAGGAAAGTTCAATAAAACGATGTTATTAGAATCAGATAAACATAATTAATAATTCAGATTGTCAATTTAAAAACTGTGCAATTACTTTTAAAAATAGAATTATGATAACAATGAAAAATAAATCTCAAATAAAAACTGAAACTGAAATTCAATTTAATCCGTTTTTACCTGAAATTGAAAGAGTAATTCAAACCACAAATTCGCAGCAGGAAATATGGTCAGATTGTATTTTTGGAGGCAGTGATGCTAATAAAGCGTACAACTTGTCTGTTTCTATTAAATTGAAAGGCAACTTAATAATAGACACATTTGAGCAGGCCGTAAAAACATTAATTCAGCGTCATGAAGGCTTGAGATCTGCTTTTAGTCCAGACGGACGCTATATGTGTATTTACAGCGATATTGATTTTAAAATTTCACATAATAATTTTTCAGACCTTGATACAGCTGAAAAAGAACTTACAATAGAAACTTTGGTTAAAGAAGAAGTAAATGGACTTTTTGATCTTGTTAACGGCCCGTTATTCAGAATTAATTTGATTAAAATTGATGAATTTGAATATCTGGTAACTTTAACCATTCATCATATTATTGCAGACGGACTAAGTGTCGATATTATATTAGAAGAACTTAGTATACTTTATTCTGCTTATGTAGAAAATAAAAAACCAGACCTGCCAAATCCCGAACGTTTTAGCGAATATGCCGAAAAAGCAAATTCATTTATGGAAACGAATGAATACAAACAGCAGGAAAATTTTTGGCTTACTATTTATAAAGAATCAACTCCTACAATCGAATTACCGTTAGATTATCCAAGACCTTCTTTACGAACTTATAATAGTAAACGTATTGATTTTCCTTATGATAATACGATGACCGATTCTTTAAAAAATATAGGAATAAGTGCTAATTGCAGTTTAGTGACTACGCTGCTTGCCGCATTTGAAGTTTTTTTATGCAAAATCACAGGTCAAAATGATTTAGTTGTTGGATTTCCTTCTTCGGGAAATACATTATACAATATGAAACAATTGGTTGGAGATTGTGCGAATTTGCTTCCTTTGCGCAGTAAAATTAATCCTGATATTACTTTTTTAGAATACCTAAAGCAAAGAAATTCACAGTTATTTGATGCCTACGAAAATCAACAGGTAAGTTTTGGACACTTGCTTAAGAGTTTGGCTATTGCTAGAGATTCTTCCAGAATTCCTTTGGTACCAGCCGTATTAACAGCTGATATGGGCCGAGATATAGAAAGTGATTTTTCATTTGCGGATCTTTCTCATGAACTTAAAGTTAATCCTAGAGGATATGCAACTTTTGAGATTCAGCTTCATATTTTTAGAACTAAAAACGGGCCAGTATTTCAATGGTCTTATAATACAACTTTATTCAAACCGGAAACGATCAATCAAATGATGCAAACCTTTGAAGATATCATCCATAAATTAATAACTGGTGCAGATAAGCCTTTATCAGACATCCTTGGAAGTCATTATTTAGCTGATTATGAAGCTCTGAATAATACTGAAGTATCTTATCCGGATGTTTCCTTAACCGAGTCATTAAAAAAACAAGCCGAACTTACGCCAAACAACATTGCCTTAGAATTTCATGAAACAACAACTACTTATCTTGAATTACACCAAAAAGTTAATCAATTAGCCCATTATTTAAAAGCACAAGGCGTTCAGTCTGGAGATATTATTGCAGTTTCTGTTTCGCGCAGTCCGGAACTGCTTTATAGTTTGTTGGCCATAATGCAGTGCGGTGCGGCTTATCTTCCACTCGATCCTGAATATCCAAAAGGACGTTTGGAATTTATGCTGAATGATTCTGGAGCAAAAGTTTTATTGACCAGTAAAACATTATTTGCATCCTTACCATCATGGCCGCTTACACTTTTTATAGAAGATGCAATGGAGTCCTTAAATCACTATGATTCATCACCGCTGTATTCTATCGTGAGTCCGGATAATATGGCGTATATCCTTTACACCTCTGGATCAACGGGAAATCCAAAAGGTGTTCCTATTACGCATAAAAACTTGGTTAACTTACTTTGCAGTATGGCTTTAGAGCCCGGCATTAGTGAAAATGACAGATTGCTTTCGATTACTACTATATCTTTTGACATTGCGGGTCTGGAACTATATTTGCCGCTCCTTAAAGGTGCAACCTTAATACTTGCAGATCAGGAAACTGCGAGAGATGGACGACTTTTACTTGAATTAGTAAAAAAGGGAAATATCAGTTTTCTGCAAGCTACTCCCACAACATGGTCGATGCTTTTAGATTCTGGCTGGGATGAACCTTTACCGCTTAAGGCTTTATGCGGCGGTGAGGCAATGCATGCAGATCTTGCCAAAGAACTTACACGTAAATGTAATACGCTGTGGAATGTTTATGGACCAACGGAAACCACTATATATTCGGCTGTAAAACAGGTAAAAGCTGATGATACTTTAATAACTATTGGTAAACCTATTGCTAATACACAACTTTACATCATTGATGAACAAGGGCAGCTTGTGGCACCAGGAAAAATTGGTGAAATTGCCATTGGCGGAGATGGCGTTGCAAAAGGCTATTGGAACAGACCTGAACTTTCAGCAGAAAAATTTATTAAAAATAGTTTTTCGACTAATAAAGACAACATCATTTATCGTACAGGCGATTTAGGAAGACTACTTCCAACCAATGAAATCGAATGTTTAGGACGTCTGGATCAACAGGTTAAAATTAGAGGACAACGTATTGAACCCGGTGAGGTAGAACACGCATTGCTGCAGCTTGACGGTATAAAATATGCTGTTGTATTGGCTAATGAAAACTTTCTTGTAGCTCATGTTGTCCCAGATTCCAGTATAGAAGACGCTGAAATTCAAATCCCTTTATGGCGCGAAACTTTGGCTGCACGCTTACCTGCGCAATTAATGCCGCATGATTTTAATTTATTGGAGAAAATACCAACAACGCTAAACGGCAAAATAGATCGTAAAGCATTATCTCAATATAAAACAAGCAAAATAATTGAATATACTACTCCACGCACAGAAGAAGAAAGTATTGTAGCGGCTATTTGGAAAGAAAGCCTTGATTTAGAAAATATCGATATTTTTAGTGATTTCTTCGAAATGGGCGGACATTCTATTAAGGGAGTAAAAGTCATGATCGAAATAGAGAAATATACCGGAAAACGAATTCCGCTATCAGCATTATTTAAATATTCGACTGTTGAGAAATTTGCCAAACTTTTGAATACGGGTACCGAAATTTATTCTGATTGTTTAGTTCCAATAAGCCCAAGCGGACATAAAGTGCCTCTTTTTATTATTCACGGTGCCGGACTTAATGTTTTAAATTTTGTCAATTTGAGTAAACATTTTGATGAAGATCAACCTATTTATGCCATTCAGGGTATTAAACCTAAAGGGTTTGACGGTTGGTACGAATCCATTGAAGCCATGGCTGCGCATTATATTGATGCTATTATAAAAGTAAACCCAAAAGGCCCTTATGCTTTGGCAGGATTTTCTTTTGGCGGAATTGTAGCTTTTGAAATGACCCGCCAGTTAAAGGAACAAGGACGAAAAGTAAGCTTAACGGCATTACTGGATTCTTATGTGGATTCTTCTTATTATTATGGAAGTTACAGACGCAAACAACTCGTTAGATACTTTGATATTACGCATAGAAGATTAGATTTTTTAAAAGAAATGTTATTGAGCTGGAAAGCTTTTAAGATGCGTGTTAATGGAAAAAAAGAATATATCCTGAAAAGACATTTTGGTAAGAAGGATGAAATGACCGAGCAGGAAGAACTGGCGCTTAAGGAATTTATAGAAGCTGACAGCATGGTTAAAAAAATTGTGGATCGATATCACCTTATACCGCAAAACTTTGAAGTTGATTTATTTCGATCTAAAGATGACATTAATTACAGACTTGACCCAACGCATCTTGGCTGGAAAAAAGCTGCGCTGGGAGGCGTAACCATTCATAATATCTCTGGGAATCATTTAGACATTGTAGCCCCGCCAAATGATATATTTTTAGCGAGATTACTTCAAGACATCTTAGATGAAAAAAATGAAAACATCTAAGCTCTTTATCTCTTTTTCGGATATAAAGGGCGATACATTGGTTTCTGGTAAAGAATATTCTTTAGATACTAGTGATATCATCATATATAGTATTTATCTGCCCAGTTTTATTGAATTTAAATCTAATTTATCACAGTTTCTAAATTCTCCTGAACTCAAAAAGGCAAAACGCTTTTTTAAGGAAATAGACAGAGACCGATTCATTATATACAGATCAATTTTAAAACTTATTTTAGGAGCTTACACTAAATCAGATATAAAAAATATTCATCTTGATTATGACTTTAATAAAAAACCATATCTAGCTTCACACCCGTGGCTGCACTTCAATATCTCGCATTCGGAAGATTATGCGGCGATAGCGGTTTCACATAAAAAAGTGGGGCTGGATATTGAATTTTTATCTAAAGATTTTAAATTCACCAACCTGCTTCCGGATATTTTTGACGACCACGAAAGGTTATTAATTCAGAATGCTGATGATAAAAAAACCACTTTTTATACGTTATGGACACGCAAAGAAGCCTTTGTAAAAGCTTTAGGAAAAGGAATTGATGAGGATTTTAAATATATTCCCTGTACAGACGGACAACACAATTTAGAATTTAAACTCGTAAAAAACACCCAAAATTGGCAGGTATATAGTTTCGATTTTGCCGAGCAGTATTTGGGCGCCGTTTCCTATGAAGGGCTTCCAACAACTTCAGACAATTTGTTATTGTATATGATTCCCGATAGTATGGAAAATTTACTGGAAATGACCCAAAAAAGAAATTATTAATATTCTGTTTTAATATTCTCCGCAGTTTTATAAGATTTAAAAAACTTATAAGCTCTTTTCTCTGCATAAGAATAGGTTGAATTACGCAACGGAAAAGCGCAGTGTCCGCCATACTTTGGCGTTTCCAAATAAACATATTCGCTTTCTTGCGCAATTGCTCTTGGATAACATCTTTCACCTAAAAATGGATCATCAAGAGAATTAATAATTAAAACCGGAGTGGTAATATCTTTAAGGGAAAATTCAGGAGAAACTTGCTGATAATAATCGTCACGACTTGCAAAGCCATGCAGCGGTGCCGTAAAATATTGGTCAACCTCATCAAAAGAAGTAATTTTATCAATTTGATCACGATTTATAAAATCAGGAAATTGTGCCGCTTTGTATTTCAGCTTTTTCTTAATATCGATTGTAAAGTTCTTTAAATACACTCTGTTAAAACCTTGTTTAAGAATCTCGGCACTTGTTGCAATATGCGTTGGCACAGAAATAGAAACTCCAGCTTTTATACGCTCATCTATTTTTGTCCATCCAAAATAATTCAGAAGCTGAACACCTCCCATTGAATATCCAATCATATAAACATCTTCAAATCCTTTTCGCAAAACAAACTGAACTACCTCATCCAGATCGTCCACAGCTCCGTGGTGGTACAATCTCGGCAAACGGTTCATTTCTCCTCCGCAGGTACGATTATTCCATGCGAAAACAGAAAAACCTTTCTGCTGAAAATAAGCCGCGCAGCTGTTATTGTAAGTTCTTCGAGAATCGCCTTCTAAACCATGACACAGGATTACTGCTTTTTTAGGATCATTGATAAGAAAATCAATGTTGATAAAATCACCATCCTTCAACTCCAGTTTTTCTCTTGTATATTCCGGAACTTCAAACTTTTTAATCAAAGCAGCATAAATGGTAGAAACATGCCTGTTACGGTGAATCATTGAAGGAAAGTCATATTCTGATTGTTCAATTACCGGCATGATTAAAAGTTTTTGAGTGGTTATACAAATCTAAGAAATGTATCAATATGTAATTAAAAACTTTCTTTTTTTATTTTATTAAAATGAAAAAATATTAAAAGAAATATAACGGAAACAATCTCGTGTTTACAAGTATTAAAAAATAAAAAACACTCGATTTGAGTGTTTATTTTTGTGAATTTAAGTTATCAAATCCAAACTTTTTAAATTTTATCAATTTCATTTTGAGCAACTTAAAATAAACGATCGTAAATCATCACTAAATAATTTTCCTGTATTTCCTAAATACAACATATGCCCGGATTCGTATTCTTTAAAAATAACTCTGTCTGCAGAAAATTTTGCTTTTTCGGTCGTTTTTTTAGCATAACCTATGGGCGTAGCTAAATCATAACTTCCGCACGCTATAAATACTTTTAGATTTGGAGTTCTGCGTAAAGCAACATTTAAATCGTCGGTAAAATCAGGACCTTCTTTAGTTTCTTTTCTTGCCCATTGCCATTGAAACGAAATATTTTTCCAGTCAATAGTTTTATACGGATCTTGGATATCAATGTTTAATTTTGAAGTCAACAATTCTCTAAATGCAGCCGTATACCCGGGAACGTATCTTCCCATTGCCGGATCATCTGCAACCGGATCATTACCAGAATGCTCCAGCGGAAGATTGTATCTTGTATCGTATAATCCAATCTGTAAATTTTCTTTCGACAAAAGACTGTCTGCAAAAACTTTTGGAGCTATTTCAAGGGTTGACGAAAAAAAATCTTTAGACAATCCTGTGTATTTGCAAAGTTTTTCAATTATAACACTTCTTTCTGTTACCGAAAGTTTTTGCTGATTTTCCAGTAAAAGTGCATTCAAATACTCTTTTTCTGCAAATTCTGAAACTTGTTTTTGAAACTCTCCGTAAGCTAACGTTTTGTCTATTTTATTATAATACCAGGCTGTTTTTGCTAAAGTGGGAAGTAATGATGCTGCTCTTTCTAATTTTGCATCCGTTGTTAACTTTTTTAAAGGAGATTCCAGCGTAGTTCCCAGCATAATAATACCGTTTAATGTTATGCCTCTCATTACACCAGAATAGGTTACCCCGCCCATAAGTGCTCTGGGAAGAACTGAAACTCTTTGACTTCCATAACTTTCTCCAATAAGAAACTTTGGCGAATTCCATCTATTATTCTTAATCAGCCACTTTTCTATAAATTGTGCCATTGATTCAGCATCCTGATCTACTCCATAAAAATCTTGAGCCATACCGGGAGAAATAATACGGCTAAAACCAGTTCCGACGGGATCAATAAAAACTAAATCTGCTACGTCGAGCAGACAATCTGTATTACTTTCTAATCCAAATGGAGGTATGTTCGAAGAATTAATTTCTGGAATTAATTTTACTTTCCACGGTGCAATACTGCTCAGATGCAGCCAAATAGAGGACGATCCCGGACCGCCATTGAATACAAAAACGACAGGTCTGTTTTCTTTATTTTTATTTTGTTTTATATAGGAAAAACTAAATACGCTTGCTATAACTTTATTATCATCATTTTTAAGAAATATTTCATCTGCTATTGCTGTAAAATTTAAAGGTTTTCCGTTAATATCGATAGTATGTTTTGTACTGAAGAAAAGCGGTTTTTTAATCATTTCTTCCTTTCCATTTTCCTGACTAAAAAGGGATAATGACACTAAAGAAAAAAAAGTGATTAGAAAGAATCTCGCAATATTTGGCATGAAATAATTTATTTAAATGAGTAACAAAATTCGATTTATTTTTTTGAAAATTCCCGTCTAATTCTACTTAATGATGTATCGGTAACATTTAGGTAAGAAGCGATTTGTTTGAGCTGGGCAAATTGAAATACTTCTTTATTGGTTGTAATAAGATTTTCATATCGGGCTTCACCACTAAGATTAATTAATTCCAGCGCACGTTTTTTAAACATCATATATTCTTTAGCCAGCATTTTTACTCCATAAGCCCTAAACTCAGGAACCGTATGCAGTAATGCGTTTAATTGATCATAACTGATGGCAAAACCTCTGCAATCTGTAACCGCTTGTATATTCTCAGATGATTTGGTTTTTAAGTAAAATGACGACACTTCAAATACCACACTATCTTTTTGATAAAAATTTGTAGTGATTTCATTTCCATCAATATCATGTGTAAACGCTCTCATAAAACCGCTCTGCAAAAAGAAATAATGTTCATTTATTTTTCCTTCTCTCAGAAAAAATTCATTTTTTTCAACAGTAATTTCTTCAAAAAATTCTACCACCTCATCTAAAGTACGGTCTGGAAATGGTAAATTTTTTATGATGTAATTTTTTAGTCCTTGTTTGTCCATTGGTTTCTTAGTTAATATTATACTCAACAGCTTCTTTACAAGACCGTTGCAGGTCAAAAATAATCAATTACCTAATAATTAGATAAAACACAATCTCAAATCACCTGAAAAAAAAGACACTATTAAGGGACAAATGAGAGACATTTTTTCTAAATATTTGAGAGATAAGAGTATAAAGTTATATCATTAGGAAGTTTTATCTTCGAAATAATTCTCTCTTTTCTTTTTTTACTTGCATATATTGTTATACTCAACAGATTTGAAATCTCTTTAGTCGTTAAATTCATATAGATATAAGCAATATAGCGCATATCATTTGAGGTTAATGCAGGATGCAGTTTTCGAAGTCTTGCCAGAAAACCGGGATTTACTTCTTCAAAATGAAAAACAAATGTTTCCCATTCATTATCGCTTTTTAAATAATCTTTTAAATGTTTAATATGAATATCCAAAGTGGAGATTTTTGAAAGTTTTGGAATATTTTCTATAGACATAATCAAATTATTGATAAGCTGATTTCTGCCCGAAAGATATAATGCTCTCGCAGAAAGCTTCCTGTTTCTCAATTCAATTTCTTTTTTGAGTAATTCCCTTTCATTATTCATTTCACTAATTTGCTTTTCAAGTTCCAGATTTCTCCTTTGGGCTGTTAGCTTTTTTTGTCTTTGTATCAGGATCAGAAGTATAGAAATGACTAAGATTATTATATTTATTGAATAACAAAATTTATGTTCTTTTTGCAATTGCATAAACCAATCGTTTATTGTTTTTTTTAAACCGGTTACTGCTGCCATTTCTTCTACCATCATCTCAAAACAATAGCCCAGCAACCGGTTTTTATTTATAAATTATATACTTCAATTTGATTTTAATTCAATAAGAATGAATTTACTTCCTGAGAAAAATCTTTAGAATACTGAAAAATCCCGCCATGACCTGAATCACTCCAAAGTACTAATTTTGCATTCTGAATATTCTGAAGCATTATATAAGAATTGATCGAATCGACCATATTATCTTGATTTCCATTAACAATAAGCACAGGCTGCTTAATAGCTTTAAGCTGTGTGTTGTTTTCATCTGTTGCTAAACCATAGTTTATAATAGCTTTCGCCTGACTTGCAATTGTATCCTGACTCGTTGGTGAATCTCTGTCTATTTTTCTTTCAGATAATCTTTCTAAGAAAGCTTCACCTGCTTTGATACTGCTTGGCGTTTTGCTGAAAAAAAGATTAATCAATACTCTGTCTGGTCCATCAACAAAAGCTTTTTCTAAATGCGACTCCAGTTGCGCAATTGCTTTTCCTCCTATCGATCCTGTACCTGCCAATATAAGTTTATTCACCAATTCCGGATAATTTGCCGCTATCTCCTGCCCTATAAAACCACCAAGAGAAAAACCTAAAATATTAACTTTGTTGTAACCCAAAGCACGGATAAAATCTACAGCATCTTTCGCCATATCCGATACATTTTCAGGAGTAGTCCCGTTTGAACTACCAACACCTCTGTTGTTAAATAATATTACCGGATAGTTACTCGCAATTGCATTTGTAACTTCAGGATCCCAATTGTCCATGTTTCCGGTAAAGTGTTGTAAAAAGATAACAGGGATGCCTTCTTTCTTGCCAAAAGAGCGATAAGTAAAATCAGCTCCATTTACGTTTATAGATTTTGTCGGCGCTGTTTTATGGGTAAATTCGCCCAATGCTAAAATATTTTCTTTTGTTTCCATTTGTTTTTAGATATTATTTATGATTAAGATAAGAACCATTATTTGCCGCTGAAAGCTCTATTCAAGGTTGTTATTGATTAACAATGATTCTTACCTGTACTTTAATTTAAGCTAGATTTATTTTGTTTCTACAGCAATGATTTGAGCCAAAACATGTGGGAACATAATAAAAGGTGTGTGACTTGACGGAAGAGCATATAATCTTTCTATACCTGCATCTTTTGTCATTTTTTGCTGAAGCGAATAACCTATTGTATGGTCATTTAGAGTGTAAACAAATACTTTACTGATTTTTCCAAATCTGCCCTCAGTCAAAGTTACCGGAGTAGCTAAAGGAGCTAATGGCTCTGGTTTTAAATTATTGCTTACATAATCTGCAACTTGTTTTGGAGCATCGGCAAGGAAAACATCAGCAATACCTTCTTTTTTTATGCTTGCAATTCCTGCTTTCTCATCTACAATAAGATTTTTTCCAACATGACTTTCTCCATCAGTTTGCGCAAGAGACAATAAGCTTTCTCCATTTTTTGGTACGTAAGCCGCAATGTAAACTACCTTTTTTATCTGAGGAGCAATGTCTTCTGCAACCTGACTTGCCACAATTCCGCCAAAGCTATGTGCAACAAGTACAACATTTTGTTTATTTCCGATGGCTTTTTTAACGTCTTCAACATAAAGCTTTAAACTAATCGCTGCAATTGCTGTATTATCGCTTCCATGTCCCGGAAGGTTAACCGAAATAACTGAGTTTCCACCAGCAGTTAAATCTTCTGAAACGTGCTGCCAATCATTTGATGATGACCATGCACCGTGAATAATTACAATTGTGTTTTCGTTTTTAGCTTTGTTCGTTTGTGATGAAGCTGTAATAGTTGTAAGCAATAGCACTGCTATTAATAAAATTGAATTTTTCATGATATATATTTGTTATTTGTTGATAATTAGTTTGATGCAATTTTTGTTAAGATTGATGATAAATCGTCTGGTTTTGAAAGGAATGGGCTATGTCCTGTATTTATTTCGTACACAGATTCGACTTTCCCTGCTGCAATCATTTTGTTTTGTAAATACGGTGACACCACATGATCCTGTAAAGTTTTGATGTATACTTTTTTAACTGATCCAAAATTTTTGTCAGTAAGCATTACAGGATTAATGAATGGAGTTAAAGGCTCTGTTCTGTAGTTTTTCAACACAAGGTTTTGAATTTCCGGAGTACCATCAGGAATAAACAAGTTCACGATTTGATCCTGCTTTACATCTACAATACCCTGATCATAATTAAAAATTAGATTACCAGTGATTCCAAGTTGAGAATCAGGATCCATATGTGCCAACTGATCTAATGTTTGGCCTGAAACCGGTAGATAAGCGGCAACATATACCAGTTTTTCAATTTTCTCAGGCATCGCTTCTGCCACAGAAGAAATTATCATTCCGCCCAGACTGTGACCTACTAAAATAACTTTCCCGTCTATTGTTGAAAGCGCGTTTATTACTTTTTCTTTATAAACATCTAGTGTTATTTGACTTGGAGAAGTTTGATCAGCACCGTGTCCCGGTAACTCGACAACAACAACTTTGTTACCTTGTTTTTCAAGATTGGCTTTAACGGACTGCCAAACAAAAGGAGCCTGCCATGCACCGTGAACCAGCACATAATTTTTAGGTTTTTCAGGCTGTGCATCATCATTTGAACAAGATGATAATATTATGACACATACGGCCATTACGAATTGAATCAATTTGAATTTTTTCATGATTGTAATTTTAAAATGTTATTTGTGAAATGTGTTTTATTTAGCTTCTAAAGCTATAATTGAAGAAAGTATTTGAGGAAATACTATAAATGGAGTGTGGCTTGAAGGAAGAGAGTAAGTTTTTAAGATTCCTGCATTTTCAACCATTTTTTGTTGAAGTGAATATCCTATAGTATGGTCATTTTGACTGTGAACATATACCTTAGCCACTTTACCAAAATTAGCATCACTTAATGTAACTGGAGTTGATAATGGAGCTAAAGGTTCTGGTCGTAGATTATTAGTTACATACTCTGCAACTGGTTTTGGAGCATCGGCTAAAAAGACATCCGTAATTGCTTCTTTAGTAATAGAAGCAACTCCCGCTTCCTCATCTACAATAAGATTTTTACCTACATGACTTTCTGAATCCATTTGTGCAAGTGACAATAAACTGTCTCCATTTTGAGGAACAAAAGCAGCAATGTAAATCAGTTTTTTGATTTGTGGAGCAATCAATTCTGCTACTTCGCTTACCACAATTCCGCCAAAACTATGACCTACAAGGGTAACATTTGTTGTGCTGCCAATCGCTTTTAAAACTTCATATACATAAAGTTGTAAACTAATATTCGATACGGGTGTTTGATCAGTTCCATGACCAGGAAGATTTACAATAATTAGATTGTTTTCTGGAGAGTTAAGATAACCCGCAACATGATGCCAGTCATTAGCAGATGACCATGCTCCATGAACAATTACAATTGTGTTTTTACTGTTTGATGATAAAGAATTTAATTCGTTCTGTGTGTTTGTTTTTTCGGTTTCCATAATATTGTTTGTTTAATACTATGCAAAGAAAGAGCGAATAAAACCTGCAGCACTTGTCTTGTGACAAGTAATGAAATTATGTCTGTTTTTTTATTATGATTTAAAAATGAAGGTTTTAGACTATAGGATTCTAGCCATAAAAAAAGCCTGTAAAGTTAAGCTTTACAGGCTTTTTAATACTATTAGTTTATTATTCAGTACATTAATTACCAATTCTTTTTATCAGAACTTACGATAACTGTTTGTTTTGGACTAGCTTAATCTACAGCTTTCATCAGTATTTCTTCATTCCATTTAAAACCAGTGATTTTTTTTGTTTTAGAATCTTTTATGAATTTAAAATTTGTATTATTTTCTGCAACAAAAAAACTAGAATCATCTATGAAATGAATTTTCCACATACGTTTTCCTAAATAATCATTCTTAATAATATTAAGATAGATTCCATCTGCTTTTTTAATTACTGAATAAACATTATTTTCAATGGTATATGTACCTAAATAAGATTGTAAGTCTTCGTTTTTAATAAAAAACTCTTTTTTAATTTCGGGAGTATATGCATTTTGCCATTGATAAGTTAAGGCGACACTTCTGATAATTTCATTAAATAGTGCAGTATCATATGTATTTGTCATCACTACTACACCATTACCTCCTTCTATAGTGCCTATGTACTGACTTACAAAGCCTTCATCTACACCCCCATGTTCAAAAGTTTTTACACCATTTTTATCTATTATAAATACCCCTAAAGCTGATTTGTCATCTATATAAGGGGTAAGTCTCACCTTAGTCATTTCTTTTGAAAGGACTTTTTCGGATTTTCCAAGTAAAGAAAGTTGAGTGTCAATCACATATTTTGCTAAATCTTCAGAAGTAGTCCAAAGTCCTGCTGCGGCTTGTTCTGGATAAATATGGTACTTTCCTTTTACAGCCTTTCCATCATTGTAATAGCCTGTTGCTAAATTTTGTTTCAATTCTAGTGGAGGCTGAGTGTAAGAACTATTAGTCATATTTAAAGGTTTCAGCACATTTTCCCACATATATTCATCATAAGGTTTTCCTGTTACGTCTTGAATAATTAATTGGGCAATAGTTGTTCCTCCACCTGAATATTCATATTTAACAGATGGCTCATACATAGAACGAATAGCTTCTGAATTAGCAGGCTTTTGTCCATTTAATATTTGTATAATAGTTGGAATTGTATCCCCATATTCATATCCGTCGAACCCATGAACTGTTAAGCCGCCAGTATGACTTAATAAATTGGCAATTGTTATTTTTTTGCCTTTAGATAAAGAGTCATAAGGAAATTTCCAAGTTTTTAAGTAATCATTTATATCTGAGTCTAAATTTATTTTACCTTCTTGTACTAACTTTAATACGCCAACTGCATTTAGAGATTTACTATTTGAACCTGCCTGAAATAAAGTTTTATCTGTCACAGGTTTTTGTTCTAAACTGTCTGCCCAACCATAACTTTTTGTCCATTCAGTTTTATAGTCTTTAATAACTGTAATACTAATTCCATTGGCGTGGTAAAATTTCATTCTTTCTGCCAAAGTCCATCTTTTAGGATTACCTTCTATTTGCATCCATGCCGAAAGATTATTTTCAACCTGATTAATCTTTGACTGTATTTCTTTTGAATATTTTTTTGGAGATTGCCCATGCAATTGACATATTTGGACATACAAAAAAACAATTATAACAACTGATTTAATTTTTTTACTGTACAGATTCATTTTGAGATTAAATTGTTTGAATTAGCATTTTAAATTGGTATCGAACTATTCTTAGAGGCTGCATTCAAATATATTGAATATAGATTTATTTTAAGCTAATATGAGATTATCTTTATTATTCTGGTGGGTTATTTCATGCTAATAGTTCTTGTAACCAAAAACTATTTTATAGAAAACTTCAAACATTGCACTATAGATTTTATAAACATAAACAGATTCGGGATAAAATATAAAAAGACAAACAAGACTGTTATTAAAATTAAAACTCCATGGTGAGGTCCGAACTAATCTCACCTGAAAATACTACTTTTGTAAAAAATAAAAAATCTTGATAAGGTTTTTGAACCATAATAAAGTCTGAGAATATATATTCTCAGACTTTATTATTTTATAGTAGCTGTAGAAGGATTCAAACCATCGACCGTCCCGTTGGAAATCGGGATAATCTATCGAGTTGAGCTAGGCTAGTAAAAATTAATCTACTACAAAACAAAAAAGCCACTCGATATGAGTGGCTTTTCGTGAACGCAGAAGGATTCGAACCTTCGACCGTCCCGATTGGAAATCGGGATGCTCTATCCAGCTGAGCTACGTTACTAAAAACCAATCTAGTACAAAACAAAAAAGCCACTCGATTTGAGTGGCTTTTCGTGAACGCAGAAGGATTCGAACCTTCGACCGTCCCGATT
>NZ_LIAC01000023.1:0-61735 GCF_002210235.1 Flavobacterium sp. NLM | reverse complement strand
TGGTTCTTTAAACCAAACTATTGAATGCAGTAATGCGGAAGCTTTAACTGCAGCTCAGGCTTTATTTCCAACAGCTTCTGATTCATGCGATACTGATGTTTCGAATATCACAAAAGTAAGCGGACAGTTTGTGGCTTCTGAAGGATGTTCAAATACTGGAACTTACACTAATACTTGGACGGTAAAGGATGACTGTGGAAATACTTCAGATACTTTTACACAGATTATTACGATTCAGGATACAACTGCTCCAACTTGGACAATACAAGCTGGCTCTTTAAACCAAACTATCGAATGCAGTAATGCGGAAGCTTTAACAACAGCTCAGGCTTTATTCCCAACTGCTTCTGATTTATGTGATGCTGATGTTTCAAATATCACTAAAGTAAGCGGACAATTCATCGCTTCTGAAGGATGTTCAAATTCTGGAACTTACACCAACACCTGGACGGTAAAAGATGACTGTGGAAATGTTACCGATAGTTTTATCCAAATTATTACAATTCAGGATACAACTCCTCCAATTTTTACTGGAAATCTTCCAACTGATATCACTGTTTCTTGTGATGCTGTTCCGCAACCTGCAAACCTAGAAGCTTCTGATAATTGCAACGGAAACTTACCAATTGTATTTTCTGAAATTAAAAGCAATGTTCTTAACGAATGCGGCACAGATTATACTTTAACACGCAAATGGACTACTAGTGATTGTGGCGGCAACACCGTTTCTCATACTCAAATTATTACGGTTAGAGATACAACTCCGCCAACAGGAACTGCTCCGGCTGATGTTACAGATTTACAAAGCATTATTGATATTCCGGCACCAAATCCGCAAGCTATTATAGATGCAGCAGATAATTGCAGCAGTACAGTAACGGTTACAATTAGTGATTCTAATAACGGAGGAAGCGGCTGTAATGGAAATGCTTATATCTTAACCAGAACCTATACGCTGACAGATTGTGCTGGAAATAAAACAGAACTTGTTCAAACTTTTACCGTTGAAAATAAAGTTTCTGTAACAGGCGTTGCAACAAATGTAAGCTGCTTTGGAAAAAGCGATGGTTCGATTTTAGTAACTAATAGCCCGGGATCTACTGTAGTTATTACAAATGATCAAAATGAAGTTGTTGGTAATACTAATTTACCTGCCGGAACTTATACACTTACAGCAACATCTGCTGTAAATGGTGAAAATCAGACTTGTACAGCAACTACAACCGTTGTTATCACACAGCCTGAATATTCTACAAAAATATCAGGTTATGTTATGAATGTAAACAACAATTCTGGTATTGCAAATGTAATGGTGACCTTGATTCCGCAAGGAACTACAACAGGGCCAATTTTATTACGCATAACCGGAACTGATGGTGGATACAGCTTTACCGGAATGTCTGCCGGAAGTTATTTAGTTCAGGTGCAAGATGCAACTTTAAACAGTGTTTATCAATTATATCCAACAGATTCAAGTTTATTCTTCACAGTTCTTGAAGATTGTACCTTTCAGGAACATACTTTTAATTATGGATCTTCTACACTACCAGTTTTAGGCGATTATGTTTGGTATGATGTAAACAGCAACGGGATTCAGGACGAATGGTACGATGCTAACAATGATGGCATTGTGACTAAAAATGTTCCTGATTCAGGCGGCGGAATCGACTACAGTTTATGGGAATGGATCGATTTTAATGGTGACGGAAGCTATCAAGGCCCATCAAACGTTGGCGAATTAAACGCCGGAGGTTTTGGAAATGCGGCAAGTCCAAATGTTATAATTGACGGACCAAACGGTTATCACAAAGAAGTAATTATTGGAATTGAAGGATATTGGAGAGACAGACCTAATACAGAAAATCCGTATGGTCAGTATACTATTAAGTTAGTTAAAGATGGAAATCTGGATGCTATGGCTGCTGCCTTAGGCGCAACCGGACTTGTAAAAGTGCTTCCAAATTTAGCCGATAAAAAAGCATCTGCTAAAACGGGAAAAATTCAAATGCACACGGTATGCTCAACAACTAGTCCAAGCAGTTATATTGTAAATGTTACGCCGCAAGATTTAGTTCATTTAGATAATGATTTTGGAATAAACTGTAAAGAATACCGAGATATTGTTGCTAATGATGATTCTGCCGGACCTATCGCAGGAGTTAACCACACTACAACAAATGTTCTAAATGTACTCGTAAATGATACACTTGAAGGTAATGCGGTAACAGTTTCTGACGTAATTATTACTACAGTGACGCCAAACGAATTTTTACAACTAAATCCTGATGGTTCTGTAGATATTTTACCAAATGCTCCGGTTGGCACACTTACATTAGTATATCAAATTTGTGAAGCAGATCAAACTTCAAACTGCGATACTGCAACAGTAACGATTACTATTGTAGCTCCGGTTATGAGGGTAACGGCAACACCAATTTGTGTAAACGATGTTCCTTACATTGATTATGTAGTAACACCCGGAAATTTCACTCCGGTAAATGGTGTAACAATAGCTTGGGCAAATGCAC
This sequence comes from Flavobacterium sp. NLM, assembly GCF_002210235.1. Classification (NCBI taxonomy): domain Bacteria; kingdom Pseudomonadati; phylum Bacteroidota; class Flavobacteriia; order Flavobacteriales; family Flavobacteriaceae; genus Flavobacterium; species Flavobacterium sp. NLM. The sequence continues at coordinate 59,207 of NZ_LIAC01000023.1, read as the reverse complement.
AAAATACGGTAATAACCACTATGACTAATTTACCACTTAGCGGTCGTGTTTTATGGCCGGGAGCTGTGGTTAATGAAGCTGGAAATGGTATTGACTGGCCGGGATGGATTTTCGAAAACAATAAATGGATTCAGGGAGCTGATGGTTTTGAATCATTACGTCCTACAGTTAATTTAACGATATCAGTTAATCCAAGTGAAACCATAACTGTAAATTATCCACCGGCAGATCCGTATTGTATCGCCAGACCAACATTTGCAATTGTAGCAAATGATGATAATCCGCCGGCAATTACAGCACCAGCCGGAGTAACAAACATTGTAAATGTATACAACAATGATACTTTAAATAATGATCCTGTAAATCCTGCCGATGTTACACTTACAACTATAACACCAGATCCTACAAACACCATAACATTAAATCCTGATGGTTCTGTAGATGTGGCTCCAAATTCTCCAGCAGGAACGTACACATTAACGTATCAAATTTGTGAAAATGCCGATGCCGAAAACTGTGATACTGCTATTGTAACAATAATTATTGTTGAACCTGCACCTCCTACTCCAGTTGTTGCAAATGATGATGTATATGCAAACATTGGCTGTAATACCTTTGGATTGGTTGGAAATGTATTAAGTAATGATTTCAAAGGACAGCTTCCTGCGACACTTGAATTAGTCAATTTTACATTACTTGCAGAAAATGAAAACAACGCCAAAACAGATCCAAATATCACAATCGATAATCAAGGAAATGTTACCGTTTCAAGTTTAACACCAGCCGGAACTTATACCTACACGTATCGCATTTGTGATAAACTAAGTGCAGAGAATTGCGATACTGCAACGGTAACAATAACAGTAGTTCCTAATGGAATTGTAAACATAACCAGTGAATCATGTAATGATGACTCCAGCTTAATAAACTTGTCTAATTTGCTTCCGGAAGACACACCAATAACCGGAACATGGATTGACACAAACGAAACTAATGCATTACAGGGAAATATATTCAATCCGTTTGGTTTAGCACTTGGCAATTATACATTCGAATATAAAATTACCGATGAAAATTGTCAAAGAAGTGTACTGCTAAATATGGAAGTTAACAATGACTGCCACGTTTTAGCCTGTGGAAATATTTTAGTACACAATGCTTTCTCACCAAATGGCGACGGAATAAATGATGTATTCGTAATTGACAGTATTAATGATTTAACCTGTTATCCTGAAAATACAGTAGAAATCTATAATCGTTGGGGAATATTAGTATTTGAAACTTCAAATTACAATAATACAACCAATGCATTTGATGGAACTTCCAGAGGCAGAACCACTGTTAATAAGTCTGACGGGCTGCCATCAGGTACTTATTTCTACATTCTTACTTATAAATCATTAAATGGTAATAATGAAATTCAAAATAATAAGGAAGATGGATATCTATATCTGTCAAAATAAAATCATTTAATTTATCGTAAATAATTCTAATACAATGAATTACGTAAAAATGGTAAAAAATTTCTTATATTTGAGTTCGCAAAATATTGACTTTTTGATTGAATATAATTAAGAAATCAATGAGTAATAATCAATAATACACATCTACTATGAGAACAAAATTATTTTTCTTCGTCATTATGTTTGTAACGATTTCTGGTTATGCACAACAAGATTCACAGTATACTCAGTATATGTACAATGCTATAAATGTAAATCCGGCTTATGCAGGATCCAGAGGAGTTTTGAGCATCTTTGGTCTCTACAGAACACAATGGGTAGGTTTAGAAGGAGCTCCGCAAACAGCCAGTTTCTCTGCAAATTCGCCAATAAACAACAGTAATTTAGGAGTGGGTTTATCGCTCGTAAATGATAAAATTGGACCAACAAATGAAACTACTATTTCTGCAGATTTATCATATACACTTCAAACATCTCCAGATTTCAAGCTTTCATTTGGAATAAAAGGAAGTGCCAATTTATTCAATTTAGACATTAGCAAACTAAATCCGGAAACTCAGGGAGATCCGCAATTTCAGGATTTAGATAATAAATTTTCACCAAATGTTGGAGCAGGTATTTACTGGCATTCAGATAAAGCCTATATCGGTTTATCTGTTCCAAATTTTATCGAAACCAAAAAATTTGACGATAACGATTATGCCATTTATAAAAGTAAAATCAATTATTATTTAATGGGCGGTTACGTATTTGACCTTGACAAATTACAATACATAAAATTCAAACCTGCCACATTAGTGAAAATGGTCGAGGGTGCACCGCTGCAGGTCGATATTTCTGCCAATTTTATGTTTTTTGAAAAATTTGTCGCAGGACTTTCTTATAGATGGAGCGCATCTGTAAGCGGCATTGTTGGATTTCAAATCACAGACGGACTTTATTTAGGATATGGTTACGACCGGGAAACCACAAAGCTAAATAACTACAACACAGGATCGCACGAAATATACCTGCGATACGAATTCTTTAAAAACACCAGCAAAATGGTAACTCCACGTTTCTTTTAAAAAATAATAGTTATGAAAAATTTTACTCTTCTTATTTTAATAACTCTAAATGTTTTTTCCAGCTATTCCCAGCAGTCAAAATTAAACGCTGGTGCCAAAAAATACGACAACTACGCCTATGTTGACGTTATTAAAACCTACGAACGAGTAGCCGCAAAAGGATACAAGTCTGAAGTTTTATACAGAAAACTCGGCGATTCCTATTACTTCAATTCTAATTTTGAAGGAGCTGTCAAGTGGTATGATGAATTATTTGGTATAAACACTTCTCCCGAAGCTGAATATTATTACAGATATGCACAGTCCCTAAAAGCAACAGGACAAACAGCCAAAGCCAATAGAATTCTTGAAGAGTTTAATGCAAAATTCAAAAATGATTCGAGAGCAAAGCTTTACAGAGAAAACGTAAATTATCTTGATAAAATTAAAGCAAATTCAGGCCGTTATAAAATCGAAAATGCCGGAATTAATTCTAAATATTCAGATTATGGAAGTTTTGTTTATAATAATAAAATATACTTTGCATCGGCAAGAGACACCGGAAATTTCAGTCAGCGAAAACACAAATGGACAGGCGAATATTTTACTAATATTTATGATGCCGACGTAAGTTCTCAAAACGATTCAACATCTAAGGTAAATAAAATCAGATCTACCGTAAATTCAAGATTTCATGAATCTTCACTAGTTTTTACTAAAGATGGAAATACGGTTTACTTTACAAGAAATAACTTTCTTGATGGTAAAAAAGGAAAAGATGCCAATAAAGTTACTTTATTAAAAATTTATAAAGCCAGTCTCGAAAACGGAAAATGGACAAACGTAACAGCGCTTCCGTTTACAAGCGATAATTACTGCACAGCACATCCGGCATTAAGTCCTGACGAAAAAACATTATATTTTGCTTCAGATATGCCAGGCACAATAGGACAGTCTGATATTTATAAAGTAAACATTAACGTCAGCGGCGGTTTTAGTTCGCCCGAAAATTTAGGAAAGGGAATTAATACCGAAGGAAAAGAAACATTCCCGTATGTAACCAGTGAAAACGAAATTTATTTTGCTTCAGACGGGCATCCCGGACTTGGCGGACTTGACGTTTTTGTAGGTCAAATTGAAACAGATGGATCTATTGATGATATTCAAAACATAGGTGCCGATATTAATTCTCCTAAAGATGATTTCGCTTACATTATCGATCCGGTTTCAAGAAAAGGCTATTTTTCGTCTAATAAAGATGGCGGACTTGGTTCTGATGATATTTACAAATTTTTAGAAACCAAACGCTTAAAATGCGTTCAGGAATTAGGCGGGGTAATTACTGATGCAGCTACCGGAATTATACTTCCCGGAACTAAAGTTACTTTGTATGACGGCATGCAGCGAATAAAAAATTCTGCTGTTGCAGATGCTTCCGGACTTTACAGTTTTGGAGTTGAATGCGGAAAAACCTATTATGTACGCGCAGAAAAACCTGAATATGCCACAAAAGAAGTCAGCATAACGATTCCTAAAGAAAGCGGAAAAACAGATCTTCCTATCGCTTTAGAAAAATCGGTCTGTAAAGTTGTTGTTGGAGACGATTTAGGAAAATGTTTTGGTATTAAAAGGATTTATTTTGATTTAGATAAATCTAACATTCGAACCGAAGCCGCTTTAGATTTAGAAAAAATTCTGGATGTTTTAAAACAAAATCCAACAATGAAATTAGATATTCGCTCGCATACAGACAGCAGAGCTTCTCATCAATATAACGAAGCATTATCTAACCGAAGAGCAAAATCAACCATAGAATGGCTTATAAACAACGGAGTTCCTACAAATCGCTTAACCGGAAGAGGTTATGGAGAAACGCAACTGGTAAACTTATGTTCTGATGGAGTGCAATGTACAGAAGAAGAACACCAAATGAACAGACGAAGCGAGTTTATCATTACCGGACTATAAATTATAAAAACCAAACCAATCTATAATTAAAAAGCTGTCTATTATTCATAGACAGCTTTTTTAAAAAAACAACGCTGCACACTCAAGAAATGCAACGAAAACTAACCAACCAGTTCAAATGTTCTCTTTTAAATTTTAGCAAATATATTTGTGTAATATTTTCTTCCAGCAGCATCTGTCGTAATTGAAATACCAAAATGAGTATAATCTCCTTCAATATTTTCTTTATGACCCTGGCTTTCCAGCCATGATTTTACTGCTGCTGCAGATGTTTTGTAGTTGTAAGCAACATTCTCGCCCACTTTTTTAGCACCAAGAACGCTCATAATATTATTAGAACGAGACACAAAATCATTATGATTAACAACATTATTGTCGATCATGTATTTGTTGTGCTCTTCGCACTTATAAGAAATATGATTGATTTTTTCTAATGCCTTTAAACCGATACTTACTCTGTAATCGTTTATTAACTGCATTGTTTCCAATTCAGATGCATTATAATTATAGTCAGTAATTACTTGTTCTGTTGAAGTACTACTTTCATTCCCTTCGGCGCCATCGGCAGAGCATGAGTTCATTGTGATAGATATCACAATGAACACCATGGCGCACATAATCTTTTTCATAATCTGTAGTAGTTTAATGCTTTAAAGTAAATGTTGGGGCAAATTCTTTAAAAATTATTATGTGACAATTTTTCTCTGTTTTATTGTCCAAACGTATTCAATTTGTCGGTAAACTACAAAAATAATCGACGAAATACACTAAAATTTTTTAAAATAATATAAAAATCTTACAATTAAGATGATAGACGATCAATCTTCCATGAAAAATCAGACTGGCTTGTATAGCGAATCCTATCATGTAATCTGTTAGGTCTTCCCTGCCAAAATTCTACTTGCAGCGGCGTTACAATAAATCCGCCCCAATTATCAGGTCTTGGAATTGGTTTTCCTTCAAATTCAGCTTCCAGTTTCTTTAAATTCTCTTCTAAAAAAGTTCTCGACGGAATAACTTCACTTTGATGCGAAACAATTGCACCAAGCTTACTTCCATCTGGTCGGGAATCAAAATAGTTATCCGAAATAATTTCAGAAGTTTTCTGCGCAATCCCTTTTACAATAACCTGACGTTCCATTTCCTGCCAAAAAAAGGACAAACAAACGTTTGGGTTCGCCGTAATAGCTTTTCCCTTTTCAGATTCATAATTCGTATAAAATATAAATCCTTCTTCAGAAAATTTCTTTAATAAAACCACACGAGACTTTGGGAATCCGTCCAAGCCAATTGTCGAAACCGTCATGGCATTTACCTCACCGCTTCCGCCAAAATCCTCCACTTCATGAAACCAGCGGTTAAAAAGATTAATGGGATCTTCGGGAATATTAGTTTCTAATAATTCACTTTTTTCGTAAGATTTTCTATAATTGCTTAAATCACTCATGATTGTTGATTTTAGATATTAGATTGTAGATTTTAGATTTTTTTGTTTCAGGTTTGTCAGGCTGAGCGAAGTCGAAGCCTCTCGTGCTACAAAAGCCCTTCTCCCGAAGCCTCGGGATCGCTCAGGGTGACATCTGTTGTTCACATTCCTAAACTTAGCACCTTAGTACCTCAGTCCCTTAGAACCTTAAATTAAAATTCAAAGCTAAGTCCATCATCTCCCAAAATAACATTTGGAAAAATTTCTTCGGCTTCTTCTTTAAAACGCTCAATTCCGTCGTAGCGGGTTGAATAATGACCTAAAACCAAATGCTTTACATTTGCTTTTAAAGCGATTCTCGCCGCTTCTTTCGCAGTTGAATGCAGTGTTTTTTGTGCCAAAGGAGCTTCAGATTCTAAAAAAGTAGATTCGTGATACAAAATGTCGGCATTTTCAATAATCGGAATCACATCTTCATTATAAACCGTATCCGAACAAAAAGCATAACTCATTGCCGGAATTGGGTCAAAAGATAATTTTTCATTCTCAATTACAGTTCCATCGTCCAGCGTAACATTTCCTCCGTTTTTTATTTTTTGATAATAAGCCGTATGAATATTATAATGCTGGGCAGCTTCGACATTTAACTTTCGCTCTCCCGGTTTTTCCTGAAATAAATAACCATTGGTATAAACACGATGTTTCAGCGGAATCGTTTTTACAATAACACGATTATCTTCAAAAATAACCTCACTTTCCTTCGACTCTAATTCGTGGAAAAACAAATTATACGTTGTCCAGGATTCTGTCAATTTTAATTGAAGCAGAATAAGTTCTTTAATTCCTTTTGGTCCATAAATATGCAAATCTGTCGTTCTTCCCAAAAGAGAAAAAGTCGAAATGGTTCCAATTAATCCATAAAGATGATCGCCATGAAGATGCGAAATAAAAATGTGATTAATTTTTGAAAATTTAATCTTATTCTTTCGAAGCTGAACCTGAGTTCCTTCTCCACAATCAATTAAAAACAAACGATTTTTAATTTCTAAAACCTGTGAAGTCGGATTAGTAAGTGTTCTGGGAGTTGCGGCATAACAGCCAAGTATAGTTAATTTCATTTTAGATTTTAGATTGTTGATTTTAGATTCTAGATAGATAAAAACATTTTAGATTTAGCATTAAAAAAAATCTAAAATCTAAAATCAGAAATCTAAAATTAAAACCCTAAGTCTCTTTCAATTTCTTCCATTTCGATAATATCGTGTGCTTCTAAAAGAGAAGGAACAACAACCAACTTATCTGAAATAGCATTAAAATCAAGATCACAGGCTACAATTACAAACGATTTTTTTGCTTTTTTCTGAAGCTTAACCAGCGGTAAAAAAGCTTTTAAATCATTTTCTGTCAATTCAGAATCTGACGACAAATCGATTATAATATTTTGTTTTTCAAAGGTTTTAAACTGCTGCGTTACTTTCTCTACAAAGCCATTAAAATCGCCTTGCGTATCTTTTATGGTAACGGTATGTCCTTTTTGATCTACTTTCATTTTATAATTTGTGGGGCTAATATAAAAATTGATTTTTCAGAGCGCTAAGGTACGAAGTTTTTTGTTTGTTGTTTCAAGTTTTAGGTTTCAGGTTTCAAGTTTACAGATTGTCAGGCTGAGCGAAGTCGAAGCCCTCGTCACGTAAAAGCCCTTCGACTTCGCTCAGGGTGACATCCAGATATTCAAGTTCCAACAACTTGAAACCTGAAACCTAAAACTTGAAACAAAACTACTGTATTTTAGATGCCAAAAGATAAATAACCGCCATTCTAATTGCAACACCATTCTCCACCTGATTTAAGATTACAGAATGATCAGAATCAGCAACTTCAGAGGTAATCTCAACTCCTCTATTGATTGGTCCCGGGTGCATGATTACAATTTCTTTTCCAAGAGAATCTAAAAGTGGTTTATCAACTCCGTATTGTTGTGCATATTCACGTGTAGATGGAAAGAAGTTTACATCCATACGTTCGTTTTGTACACGAAGCATGTTCGCAACATCACACCATTCTAAAGCTTTGCGTAAATTTGGTTCAACCGTAACACCAAGCGATTCAATATATCTCGGAATCAGAGTTTTTGGTCCGCAGACTTTTACTTCAGCACCTTGCATCTGCAAAGCATATATATTAGATAAGGCAACTCTCGAATGCAGAATATCGCCTACAATAACTACTTTTTTTCCGGCAACATCGCCCAGTTTTTCTCTGATAGAATAACTGTCTAACAAAGCCTGAGTTGGGTGTTCGTGCGCTCCGTCTCCGGCGTTTACGATACTGGCTTTGACATTTTTAGATAAAAAATAAGCCGCTCCGGGATTAGAGTGGCGCATTACAACCATATCAACTTTCATTGAAAGGATATTATTTACAGTATCAATCAGGGTTTCTCCTTTTTTAACCGACGACTGTGCTGCAGAAAAACTAATAACATCTGCAGATAAACGTTTCTGTGCTAATTCAAAGGAAAGTTTGGTTCTTGTACTGTTTTCGAAGAAAATATTGGCAATGGTAATATCTCGTAATGAAGGAACTTTTTTAATTGGTCGGTTAATGACTTCTTTAAAATGATCTGCCGTTTCAAAAATCAGGTTAATATCATTCTCATTGATGTATTTAATTCCTAATAAATGATTTACGCTTAATTCTTTCATTGTGTTTGTTTATATATTTATTGTTTAATCGTTTTATTTGTTAAACCGTTTAATCGTTCCTTCCGATTAAACAATTAACCGGTTAACCGATTAAACTTAATTTGTCACTAGGTGAACCACATCTTCACCATCATTTTCTTTCCAGCTTACTTTTACTTTTTCGCCATTAATTGCATCCACCTGACGGCCTCTATAATCGGGTTGAATTGGTAAATTACGGCTGAAACGTCTGTCGATTAACACTAACAATTCAATTTCAGAAGGTCTTCCAAAAGATTGAATTGCGGTTAACGCAGAACGAATGCTTCGTCCGGTAAACAAAACGTCATCTATAAAAATGACTTTTTTGTCTTCGACTATAAAATTTATCTGAGTTTTATTGGCTTCAAGCGGTTTATCGGTTCTGCGGAAATCATCTCTAAAAAAAGTAATATCAAGATATCCCAAAGAAATTTCAGGAGTTTGGTATTCGTTCTCTAAAATCTGTTTTAAACGCTCAGCCAAATAAACACCTCTCGGCTGAATCCCGATTAAAATTGTATCAGAGAAATCCAGATGTTTTTCGATTAACTGACAAGCCAAACGATGGAGTATGATAGTAACTTCTTTTGAATTAAGTAATACTTTTTGGCTCATAAGTAATTGTAATGTTTGGTTGGGCAAATATACAAAATCAGAATTTATTTGTTGGGGAGAGAGAAATGTTTTTGACTAATAAAATTTATTAATAACCGAAAAAGTTCTTTTTGTTTAATTTAAAATAAATCTTACTTTTCACATATCCTATAATTTAAAATTATATTTTAGCTAATGCAATCATCCAAACTATATTAAAAACCAATGTATCAATAATTTTAATGAGAATAAAATCAATAACTCTAAATAAAATAAAATCATTTGAAAAGAAAACTACTTTTGATTTTTCTGAATCTGACAAAATAAATACAATAAGTGGTATAAATGGCTCAGGAAAAACCACCGTTTTTAAATCTATGATTTTAGCTCAGAAACTATATTTTTCAAAAACTTATGTAATAACATTAAATAATAATGAAGAATTACTTAACTTTTTTAACGAGGTAGGCTCATATATAATAATTGAATTTGAATTCGCAGATAATTCGACTAGTTCATTCACGTTAAATTGTGCTCTTCGAAACAAGGAAAAAGTCAAAATTAATTTAGTAATAAATGAAAATGATAAAGAAAAAATTAATGGCTTTTGGAATTTTGACAATCCTAAAAATTTAATAATTTATATAGATTCAAATCGAAATATATCCGAAGAAGACTTTTCTAATGAAGATATTAAGCTTACTAATAATGACACAAACTCATTAATAATAGACTATATTATTCAACCTGATAAATTATTCTTTAACACTTACGAAAGATTAATAAGAGATTATATTCGTGAAAGAATTATTCCTAGCACTCCAAGAACTGATTTACCACATTTCACTTCAAAAATACTAATACACAACATATTAGACTATTTAGAATTTTCAAATTTCACTTCACTAGAAAGAAAAAATCAATTTATACTTCAAGTTAAAAGAGGAAATGTTAAAAAAAAACACACATATGATGTTCGTAATTTAAGTTCTGGTGAAAAGACTCTTTTTTACATTTTTCATTTTATTTGTTATGTAAAAAGTATTGGAATGCTTATAATTGATGAGCCAGAAAACAATTTACATGAAGAAATGCTTTCAAAATTCGTTAATCTCCTTTATGAAATAACACATGAAGAAAAATTTTCAAATTTGATTTTAAAAAAAGCTAAAATAATAAAACAGCCAATTAGTGAAAATATAAATAAGCAAATTACTAATTTTTACAAAGATCATACTCTATCACAAACATTTTTACTTACCCATTCTAAGAATTTGATATATAATAATTTTACGATTGGTAAAAACTTTATAATTGAGGATGGAATTTCTTTAATCGATTATGAGAACCATGAAAAGTTATTGAGAAACATCGGTTTAAGTAAAATTATCAACAAAGTACTTTTTGTCGAGGGCAAAACAGAAAATGAAATTTTAGAAAAAATTTTCTCTCCTTTAAATATTAAAATAAAGAATTTAAATGGCTCATCTGAAGTTATTGAAACATATAGAAAATATTACTCATTTCACAATCACATTAGAGATGTCCAATTTTGTTTCTTAATTGACAAAGACACACGTACTGAATATGAAATAGAAGATATGAGAAAAAATGATTCATTATTTTTTGATGAACATTTCATCATAATGAATAAGCATGAAATAGAAAATTATTTATTAGACAGCAAATTAATACATAATCTATTCAAAATTCACAATAATCTTAACAAAGACATTAAAGTACCTTTAGAGAATGAAATAGAAAAAAAAATAAAAGAAATAGCTGATTCTAATAAAGAACATGTTTTCAGAAAATCAATTCAAAATTTAAATCAAAATAGTTTACATAAAATAAAGTTAGCAGTTAGCACAAAATCAATTGAAGTACTAAATAAAACTGCATATAATAAATACATTGAAAGTGTTTTTGATTCAAAATCAATAACCGAAACAATTGAAATTTTAAAAAATAATTTTAGCAGAATTGACGAAATAAATAACAATTGGGAAAAAGACTGGAAAGACTTATGTGATGGAAAAATTGTTCTAAATCAACTAAAAACTCATCTTGCTAAAGAACTAGGTCTTACTGCTCCAAGAGTAATTAATGAACTAATTAATTCCGCACAAGAATCAAAATCACATGATTTTAATTTGTTAATTCAAAAAATAAAGCTACTATATAATTAATTTTTTTTTATGAAAAACATTTAAAATCCAGCTCTGCGAAGTCTCCCGACTTCGTAGCTACTATAATCGGATATAAAGAAAAAAACATTAAAACAGGTGAGAAGTCAAGAAAATTCCTATAGATCATTAGAAGTTTACTCTCAATTTGTCAATTAAAATTATACCCAAAATGAAATTAAAAATTATAGGAATTCCGATTTTTTTACTTTTGATTATTCTAACAAGTTCATGCAAATCAACTCCAGATTTAACAGAAGATGAAGTTTACGGAATCATAAATGAAATTGTAGTTGATGATAGCTTATTTCTTGATCACGTTTGTTGGAAATTTAGAACTATTCCGGTAAAAGAAGAATACAAAAAAGAATTTACAGAAGAAGATATTGATTTCATTAATGAGCAAAATGAACATTTCAAAGATTTAAAAATAAAACCAAACAAAATTAAGTGGTTCAGAAAATCTAAAAAAGTATTTCAATACGCCATAGTTGATACAATTTGCGACCAAGGATTATTATATCATATTTCATTTCCTATAATATCTGCTGATAGAAAAAAAGTTATAATTGAGTTTCAAGAAGACTGTAATTGCTTATTAGGCGGACAAGGAGGTAAATATCTTTATGAGAAAAAAAATGGGCATTGGATTCAGAAAAAAGGTTACGATCAATGGATAAGTCAAAATGAAAAACCACAAATAAAAATCAATGGATAAATACCAGGAAACTTTTGAAACGTGGAATAAAATTGCCAATCTCTATCAAGATAAGTTTATGAATTTAAGCTTATACGACGAGACTTACGATTTCTTTTGTAACATTCTAAAACAGGAGCAAATAAACATATTTGAAATTGGTTGCGGGCCAGGAAACATTACAAAATATTTATTATCCAAAAATCCCAATCTAAAAATTACTGGTATTGACATTGCTCCAAAAATGATCGAATTAGCAAAAGCAAATAATCCTTCTGCCAACTTTGAAGTAATGGATACAAGAGAACTTAGTTCCTTAAATCAAAAATTTGATGCCATTATGTGTGGCTTTTGTTTACCTTATTTATCTGAAAAGGATTGCTCTCAATTAATAATCGATTCAGAGAAAATACTTTCTAACAATGGAATTTTATATTTAAGTTTTGTTCAGGGAAAATCTTCCGAATCTGGTTTTATTTCTGGAAGCACTGGCGATCGCACTTACTTTTATTATCATACTTTAGAAGATGTAAGGAATCAGCTTTTTGAAAGTAATTTTGAAATCCTTAAAATCTTCGAAGTAAATTATCCAAAAGCTGATAATGTAGAAATTCATACCATAATAATTGCTAAGAAGATTGGATAATCAATTCAGAAAGTGATGATTCATATTAATAATACTATAATCTATATAATTTTAAATGATCAACATAATTGAGCATTTAAAAGATTTACAAAAAAAATATGGACGAATTAAAAATGTATAAATAAAAAAAAAGTCTTACATTTTACAGTAAAATCTAAAAACATTTTTCTAATAGACAGCCTTGGTGCTTTACTTACTGCTGTACTGCTCTTTTTTATCCTTAGAACTTTCAACATCTTTTTTGGTTTATCAAAAATCACTTTAGAATATCTTTCTTTACTGGCACTCATCTTTTCAATTTATTCTTTTATGTGCTTTTTTCTAGCAAAAAATAACTGGAAATTATATTTAAAAATAATCTGTACAGCCAACATACTCTATTGTATTTTGACATTTGGCATTTTACTATATTCTTATAAAAGCATTTCTATATTTGGTATCATTTACTTTTAGGCGAAATCTCTATTATAGCCGGGATTGTATTTTTGGAAATAAGAACGATTAGAAAATAAATCCAATCCAACGGTTTCAACATTCTCTTTTTAAAATTCCAAAGGAATGATTCATATTGATATTGTAGAGACGGATTTCAATCCGTTAGAGAACGAATATTTTTTTATTTTTCATTCATAAACAGGATTGAAATTCAGCCTTAAAATATGAATTGAGCCACTGGCTTTATATTTTCTTTTGCAAAACATACCAATAATTGGTATATTTGATAAATTTTTAAATCATGCCAAAAAACACATCAATATTATTAGGCGATTATTTTGATAATTTTATAAATAGTCAAGTAAAAACTGGACGATTCTCATCTGCCAGCGAAGTTATACGTGCAGCATTAAGAATGTTTGAAGAAGAAGAAACAAAGAAAAGCGAATTAATTAAAGAACTAAAAAAAGGCGAAAAATCTGGATTTGTAAAAGATTTCGATCGTGCATCTTTTTTAAATAATCTTGACAAAAAATATCCTAACAATGAATTATAAGATTAGCAACGAAGCATCTTATGATTTAGAAAAAATTTGGTTATATACTTTTGAAAATTGGTCACGTGAACAAGCACATAGATACATAGATTTAATTATAGATGAAATCGAATATTTATGTTTAAATCCTAAATCTGGAAATGATGTAAATCATATCAGAAAAGGATATTTTAGAAGTAAAGTAAAATCACATTTAATATTTTACAAGATAAATATAAAAGAGAATCAATTAGAGATTATTCGAATTTTACATCAGATGATGGATATTGAGAATCATCTAAGTAAATAATCAAGAATCCAAATCCTAAAACATTTCTCAAAAATTCTATAACACATTTTCAAGATTCGTGAAGTAATTTTAATATAGAAATTTAAAAACTCAGAATCATGCAAAATAAAATTACAAGATTGTTAATGGTATTCGTAATACTATTTTCATTTACAAGCTGCGAAGTTATAGGAGACATTTTTAAAGCCGGAATGGGATTCGGGATATTTATTGTGATTTTTATAATTGCAATTGTTATCTGGATTTTAGCTAAGGTTTTCGGAAGCAAATAAGACATAAAAAATTAAAAAATCCCAAACTCCAAGTTTAATCTGGAATTTGGGATTTTTTTATGGATGTAGAACTTTGTCAAAGTTTAAAACTTTGACAAAGTTGTAAGGTCAAAGATTGTAAATTCTAAATTGTAATTTGGAATTTATAATATTGTAATTTAAAAATTAAAGATTATACATCTTCTTTCTTTGTTCCTGAATCTTTTCATCATCAAGATATTCGTCAAATGTCATGTAACGGTCGATAACTCCGTTTGGCGTCAATTCTACAATTCTGTTACCCACAGTTTGTGCAAACTCGTGGTCATGTGTTGTAAAAATTACAGAACCTTTAAAGTTTTTTAATGAGTTATTGAAAGCTGTAATAGACTCTAAATCTAAGTGATTTGTTGGTTCATCTAGCATTAAAACGTTAGCGCGCTCCATCATCATTCTCGAAAGCATACAACGTACTTTTTCTCCTCCAGATAAAACTCGGCTTGTTTTTAAAGCTTCTTCTCCAGAGAAAATCATTTTCCCTAAGAAACCTCTAATAAATACCTCATCACGCTCTTCTTCTGTTTTAGCGTATTGACGTAACCAATCTACTAAAGTCAAATCATTTTCGAAGAAAGAATGGTTTTCAGCAGGAAGATACGCTTGGTTTGTTGTAATTCCCCAATCAAAAGTTCCAGAATCTGCTTTTTGGTTTCCGTTTAAAATTTCATAGAAAGCAGTTGTAGCACGTGAATCTTTAGAGAAAAGAACGATTTTATCTCCTTTTGCCATATTCAAATGAACATCTTTAAACAAAAGTTCACCATCTACAGAAGCTGACAGGTGTTCTACATTTAAAATCTGATCTCCAGCTTCACGATCCTGATCGAAAATAATCGCAGGGTAACGACGGCTTGAAGGTTTGATTTCAGAAATATTCAATTTAGAAATCATTTTTTTACGAGAAGTCGCTTGTTTCGATTTCGCAACGTTTGCACTAAAACGACGAATAAATTCTTCAAGTTCTTGTTTCTTCTCTTCTGCTTTTTTGTTTTGCTGTGCACGTTGCTTTGCCGCTAATTGGCTAGACTCGTACCAGAAAGTATAATTTCCTGAATAGTGATTGATTTTTCCGAAATCAATATCAGAAATATGTGTACAAACGGCATCTAAAAAGTGACGGTCGTGAGATACTACAATTACAGTATTTTCATAGTTTGCTAAGAAATTTTCTAACCAAGCGATTGTCTCGAAATCCAAATCGTTGGTAGGCTCATCCATAATAAGCAAATCCGGATTTCCAAAAAGTGCCTGCGCCAAAAGCACACGAACTTTCATTTTTCCTTCCATATCGCCCATCAAAGTATAATGATGCTCTTCGTTGATGCCTAAGTTCGACAACATTGCTGCAGCATCAGAGTCGGCATTCCATCCGTTCATTTCTTCAAACTGAACCTGAAGCTCCCCTATTCTGTCGGCATTTTTATCGTTGTAGTCTAAATAAAGTTCATCCATTTCTTTTTTAACAGCATACAAAACTTTATTTCCCATTAAAACGGTTTCCAAAACGGTATGTTCGTCGAACATATTGTGATTTTGGTTTAAAACCGACATACGTTTTCCCGGCTCTAAATGAATATGTCCCGAAGTTGGGTCCATATCGCCTGAAATGATTTTTAGAAATGTAGATTTTCCAGCACCATTGGCTCCAATAACGCCGTAAATATTTCCGTGAGTGAATGTGGTATTTACTTCGTCAAACAAAATTCGTTTGCCAAATTGAACTGATAAATTATTGACTGTTAACATGAATGTCTTTTTAATTAATTTGGTGCAAAAGTAGTGAAAAAGGTTCAGAGTTGCAAAGGTGCAAAGGGACTAAGTTTTTTTATACGAACGAGGATTTTCTCGCAAAGGCGCAAAGACGCAGAGTTTTGTTTTACGCAGATGATTATTACGCAATCTTCTCATTTCGAGGAACGAGAAATCTTCGCAAGAAACTCGACAAAGATTAGCTTATCGTTGCGGAGCTGCTTACGAAGATTTCTCGTTCCTCGAAATGACAAAAATGAGGTAACTTTGCGAGATTAATTCAATTATAGCTTACTTTCTTTCGCTAAAGCAACTTCTAAGCTTTCGAAATTTGGCAGGACTTTAGAAATTAATCCTTCTTTGTTTAGAATAAAATGTGTAGGGAATGAATTTAGCTGTAAAGATTCATTCATGTATTCTTTCATATTTGGGATTACAGCATATGAAAGCGGTTTTCTGGCTAAGAATGTTTTTAATTGTTCCGGCGAATCTTCGGCTAAACTTATAAATAGAATATCTTTTCGGTCTTTATATTCTTCTGTTAGTTTATTTACCTGCGGAAATTCTCTTATACATGGTGTACAGTGAATATACCAGCATTTTATAACGATTATTTTTCCTTTCATTGTTTCGTTAGAAACTTCATTTCCATTTAAATCTTTAAATAAAAATGGAGGAAAAGCAGTTCCTTCCATCTTATAGTTTTTAAGAGCGTCAAAACCAATTTGGTTGATGGTGGCTTTTATACTGGTATCTGTTTTTGGCTGAATTTTGAATAACTTATAATAGTAAACCGCATCTTCTGATTTTAATCTAATTGGAATGAAATTTCCATTTGCTAACTGATCTAAAAAAGCTTCTTTTGAAATTTCTTTTGTAGAAGAATCAAGTGCAATAAAATCTCTGGAAAGCATTATTTTTTTACTTTGATAGGCAGACCAATCTCCAAAAGTTTTTTGAATTTGAATGGGATTTACTTCCGGATTTCCAAATTTATTTTGAGCGAAAGAAAAAGTGAAAAATAAAAATGCGATTGTAATGGCGATGAAGTTTTTCATAAAGATTTTATGCAATAATTCTGGAGTCAAAAGTACTTAAAATAGTTTGCAATTTGGGTTTTAATCGTGAAGAAATGGCACGCAGATGATACGGATTCGCTATCGCGAAAACTCGGATTTATACGGATTTTATTCGCTTTTTATAATGCACTATAATCTTGTCATCCTGAGGAACAAAATGTTTGATGAAACTGAATGTTCTAGCCCTGATAGTAGTGGAAATCCTTTTGTGTCTCGTTTCTTTAACGAGACACAAAAGATTGGAGCGGATAGCAGGAAATAGCTCCTAAAAAATCATCATCACTTTATTTCATTATAAACCATAAAAAAACCTGGCAATATAATTGCCAGGTTCATAATGCGATCCTCAAGGAGAAAACCAAATAACAAATCTCCTTAATTCACGGCATTTATTCGAAATAAAAATTAGATTAAAAAATAAATAACCAAACTCAATTTTAACCGTCCCAATACTTTTATTTCTAAATTTTAAATCCTTTTATTCTAGTTTAAAAAGTTCATTACTTTAAATGATTTCTTGTTTCCAGATTTGTCTGTTACTACAACTAAAAACAATTGTTTAGTTGAGAAACTATGACTTTGAAGCAATACTTCTTTATTGTTTTGAACATTTCTGTGACTTACTAAATTTTGTCCAATAATGTTGAATACATCAACTTGGGCGATATCTTCGTTTTCATTTGAAACTGATAATGCATTGTTTTTGAAATACGCTATCGTTGCATTGCTTTTTGAAGAAATATCATCAAGAGCTAATGTTTTTGCTGCACCTTGTGATGCGAAATAAGCGGCATACGCTTTAGATAATTCAGATGAATTTCCACAAGAAGAGGCATCCCAGTTTACAGACCAAGTCATTAAACCTCTTAAAGAAGGATATGGTCCGCCTGGCTGCATCGTGTATGTTCTTCCAGAAAAAGTAGTTCCGGTTCTTAAATAATGCATAGCATTTATTCCTTCTTGCGGTGTTAAATAACCGCTTCCTGCTGCACTCGGACAAGCCGGTAATGCAATAAGAACTTTTGAAGCTGGTAAACCATCAAAACGCATTCCTGTTGAAGCAATGTTATACCCTTTTATCACCATATCAGTTAAGGCTGTAACCATATTTGATTTCTTAGCTGAACCGTAATATTGACCATCTAATCCGTTTTCTCCTCCTGTATTATACAATTGTACCGCTAACAAATCTAATTCGTTACGTAAGTTTTGAATGATTGGAAGGAAAGAACCAAATGTATCAGTATAAGTAGAATATCCTCCTTGTACGTATTGTGTTTCCGGAGCTGCAGTTAATAAGAATCCTGGGCCATAGTAAGCTTTTAATTCTTTGAAAGCATCTACTACGTTTTTCAATCTTGGATAAGCAGAAATTCCCGCATAAGAAATATCTCTTAGATTTCCTGCACTAAAATTCATCGATCCACCTTCAAAATCAATATCAACTCCATCAAATTGATACTCGTCGATAATTGCTTTTAGACCATTAACAAAAATATTTTTTTGAGTAACATTCTCTAAAACAACATGACCATTTTGACCTCCAATAGAAACAATAACAGGAACGCCGCTATCTCTTAATGATTTTATATCATTTTTCAACAATTGCTTATTGAAAACACCATTGGTCAAATATCTATTGTCATTTGTAGTTAATACTGGTGTGTAACCATCACGATTAACTGTTTCTACGAAAGAATAGTCAACTACGTTAAATTTACTTCCCACCATTTGAGAAAAATATAAAAATGGAGCACCCGCATTTTCCCAAGAATGTGCATATCCTAAAATAATTTTAGATGGAAGCGGAATGAATCTATTTGTACCTACTTGGGCAATTTTAATGGTATTGTTTAATGTAGTTACACCAGATTGATTATCGGTTGCTTTGATAACAACTGGATAATCCTGATAAGCAGATGGTGTAAAATTATACGTATAGGTATTATTTGTACCTGCTGTCATGTTAAATGTACCTCCGTTTATTGTAATCGTAACACCTGAAACTGATCCGTTACTATCTACAGCTGTAACTGAAATTGGCACAGCCTGGAAAGAATTTTGGTATACAGTAGCAGATGGTGAATTCCAAGTAATTACTGGTAATGAATTAGGACAATTTGAACCTGAACAAGTTAATGTAAAACTATATGTTTTTGCCTCTGTTGTTCCGTTTGATGCAGTAGCCGTAACAGTTAACGTATGAGAAACCCCAAACTGATTTGCTGCTGGCGTCCAAGTCGATGTATAAGTTCCTGAAGAATTGCTAGCACTTATAGTTTGTCCATCTAAACTAAATACAACAGATGAGATTGTAGTAGCATCTGCAGCACTTAATCCAACAGTTGCAACAAAATTAATTGATGATCCTAAATTTATAGCAATCGTCGAAGCTGTTGGCGCTGTAATAGTAACTACTGGCTTAGTCGCAACTACCGCTTGTCTATTAAAATTATAAACCGTTGGAGTTGTTGGAACTGCAAAGTTTGCTAAGTTATTTGGGTAATAAGTTTGTTCCCCATTTTCCCATGTATTTAATTTCAAACTTAAAATTTGTGAATAACCCGCTACAACTGAATTATCGAAAGTATAATTTCCTGATGCATCTGTTGTTGCTAAAACACTTTTCCAGTTATGTGTATTATCTGTCCAAGGTAAAACAATTTCTACTTTTGCACCAGTAACCGGAGTTGTTCCGTTTTTAACTGTTCCGCTAATTAAGTTTGCCTGAACTTGTGCTGCTTTTGCTGTAGAACTAGTATTAAAGTTATAAACTGTTGGGTTTGCAGGAACTGGGAAATTTGCCAAATTATTTGGAAAATAAGCTGTTTCTCCGTTTTCCCAAGAGTTTAATTTCAAACTTGTAACGGTTGTATAACCTGCTACAACTGAATTATCAAAACTGTATTTTCCTTGTGAATCTGTTGTTGCTAAAACGCTTTTCCAGTTGTGAGTGCTGTCTGTCCAAGGTAAAACAATTTCTACTTTTGCACCAGCAACCGGAGTTGTTCCGTTTTTAACTGTTCCGCTGATTTTGCTTGAAGGAACTACAATAACATCTTGTGAGAAGTTTAATGTTTTGTTCGCTGTTAAATTAGTATAAACTGTTGAAGCTGGAGTAAAAGTTTGTCCTGTTAATGCAGCTGTTACTGTATAATTTCCGCCAGAAGCCAATGTAAGTGAATAAGCTCCGCTTGAATTAGTTGTTGCTGTAACATTTCCTGCTGTAGAAGCTGCTGTAACTGTTACACCAGAAACTCCAGTACTTCCGTTAAGAACTGTTCCGCTTACTGTATAAGTTACAACTGCTGCTCCCTGGGTAAAATTCAACGTTTTGTTTGAATCAATTGCGTTGTAAACTGTAGAAGCTGGCGTGTATGAAAATCCAGTTTTGGCAGCAGTAACTGTATAATTTAATCCAGCTGTTAAACCTGCAACGCTGTAAACTCCGCTTGCATTTGAAACTGCTGTTAATGTTGAGCTTCCAGAAACTGCAGAAACTGTTACACCAGAAACTCCAGTGCTTCCGTTAAGAACTGTTCCACTTACTGTGTAAGTTGGCTGTGTTCCGTTAATGATAACTCCTGTTTGATTCACAACAACATTTGTTAAAGTTACCGGAGTAAAAGTATAAGTCGCTTTTAATGCCGTAACGGTATAATTTTGTCCAGAAGTTAGGCTGTTGAATGTAAAATTCCCTGTAGCCGAAACTATTGTTTGAATTACTGCATTACTTGCATTACGCAATTCAACTGTAACATCTGTAACTAAAGCTGATCCGTTTTTTGCGGAACCAGAAATACTTACTGTTCCCGGAACAACGCTTCCAAAAGAAGTATCAACCTGAGTTAATAATGAATTTGGAATTGAACCTCTCGTATCCTGAGATAATTCCCAGATCATTCCTCCAGCTAAGTTTCTTGATTTTATATACTGAACTTTTAAATCTATCGACTGCTTATCTTCATAAGAAATAAACTCTTTTCTAGTAGCATTATATAAATAAGGAACTTTAGTCGTATTATCAAAATATCTTACCCATCCTGCAGAAGCTGCACTTGATGTAACCTGCATTGTATTTGGATCTAAATAAGCATGTGAGTTTGTAACAGGATTTCCGACTAAATCACAAATCTCGATACTTCCTGAACGCTCGCACGCTCCTGAACCATCCCATGTTCCAATAGGATTTTGCGGATTTGTACATCCTCCAACTATATCTCTTGGAGCTGAAACGAATAATCCGTTTGTTGAATTAGTGGCAACGTGATCGAATTTCTTTCCATAGAAAGGTAATCCCATAATTAATTTATTTGCAGGGAAACCAATTACGTTTAGATATTGATTTGTTAATTCATCCAATGATTCAGATTGTGTTGCGCCATACAAAGGATCGTTTGGATTTCCACTTGCATATAAAGGTGCGTTGTAGCATGTTTTGTCATACCAGTTTCCACCAAAATCATATCCGAAATATGTGATATAATCGCAATAAGTTGAAATGTCTTCTGTCATTCCGTATTGAGATCTGTTATTTGGTCCTAAATATTGCTGAGAAACCTTTCTAACATTGTTTCCGGCTGCGATAGTAATTAATTTATTTGGCATTGCCTGACGCATTGCTTTCAATAATAATACTAAATTTTTGTTGTCATCCGGACTGTATTTTTGCGGAGGAACAGGCGAGCCATTTACAATTTCTGTACCGTCAGTTCCACCCGAAAGAGGATATTCCCAATCGATGTCAAAACCATCAATAAACGGATAAGTTACAATAAAGTTTGCCATATCTGCAGCCAATGCCGCTCTTGCCACAGGACTTGCAGCAATTGGAGAAAGATCCTGGCCTTTTGTCCAGCCTCCAACAGAAATTAAGACTTTTAAATGAGGATATTTTTCTTTTAACTTTTTCAAGTCATAAAAGTTTCCTTTTACCGGAGCATCCCACGGGATTCCACCTTCCATATGCTCAAAATCAGCATAGGTATCCAAACATTTTAATTTTGTATTCTCCGGATGTGCCGGATCATACGTTGTGCCATAAAAAGAATAATTTAAATGCGTAATTTTACTTCCATCAATTTTCGGAACGTTAAAATCCCGGGCATAAATAGACCATTGCGCATAATACCCCACTACTTTCTTTCCGTGGGCGGGTTGGGCCAACGCAAGTAGGGGAAACAATAACAAAAAGAGCAATCTGTAATAATGTTTCATAATTAATAAATATTGGTTAATAGAAAATAAATAATTGGGCCGAAGCAGTTTTTACTGCCAGGTTTCGCTCAACACAGGTTGGAAGGCTGCGTCGATTGGAAATAAACTCAAATTAAATTCTATAGATAAATATTACTATTACTGATTTTTCATAATCATTAGCCAATAGTAGTGATTGATATTTATTTATAATTTTTAAAAAAATTAATATTAAATACAAATGATAAATTTGGGACTACTCATCAATCTATACTCTTTTGTTGTCATGTTTAGGTATTCTTTCTATTTGGTTTTTTAAAATGTTAATACTCCGTTAGTGGTTATTTTTTTTTATACTTTATATTATTAGAAAACTAAAATGAGATTTGCGAAGTTTAACATAATTACCTCTACCAGAGGTTACTTCTGGCAGAGATAACTAACACTCAAAACATTAGTGGTAACTTAAACTTACTAAATACTAATTCAAACCAAACCTTAAATTAATTTCTTTAAACTCTCATAAACTGACAACTCGACGTCAGCATGATCTTTTGTATTACATTGCTCTATTAAGCTTTTTAAATCTGCAGCTTTAAGAGTAGATTTATTATCTAAAACAAGCAGTAATTCCTGCGATGCATCACTTAATTTTTTTGACAAAGGAAGAATTGGCTGCACTAAAGGTGCATTTGCACTCAACTCAATTAATCCTTTATTTAGGGTAATCCATTTATTGAAAAATGATGCAACTTTTGCTTTATTCTCTTCTGATTTATTTGCTAAATATTGTGTTACTGCATCATTAAAAGCTAAAGATTCTTTAGCATCTGGATTACATGCATCAGCAAAAAGTGTTAGCGGAGAATACATTTGATATTCTGTTCCTCCTTTGTTTCTTGTATATCCTTTTAAAGGTTCACAAACATTAGAAAACTCATTAATCGATTCCAGGTTTTGATTATTCGTGATATTTCTTAGAATAACATCTTTGTTTTTAATATGTGTTAATCCTAATTCTTCTAATCTAAAAGAAACGTTTTCAAGACGTTTACGCATACTGGCAAGATCAGTAACAGTTTCAGCAGACCAAAGTCTTTCTGCAATTGCCGCTGTTCTTGGCCAAACTCTTGAATCTATCGTTTCTGGTGTTGTAAGTTCTGTCCACATTGTAGCTTCACCACCTAAAATTCTTGCTTTTTCTTCTGCAGATAAATCAGCTCCTTTTGGCATTGGGTCATTTAAATAATGACTTGCAACCGGATACATTAAGTCAATATAATACCCATTTGATAAAACTGTTTTATAGCCTTTTTTCACTGCGTCAACTAGTGACTGCCCTGGTGCAACTCCTTCATTTGGACCTCTCCATGAATGTACAATTGCTTCTTTTGAAAGATCTTTGGTTAAAATTTCTTCCCAGCCCATTAATTGTTTTCCGTGTTTTTTAAGCATCGGAGCTAACTGCATGGTGAAATACGTTTGTAATTCGTGATTTGTTTTTAAATTATGTTTCTTTTTAAATTCCTGAATTTTCGGATTGGCATCCCAATCTTTCCCTTCGTTCTCATCTCCCCCAATATGAAAATAAGCTCCGGGAAATAATGGGCATACCTCATCAAAAAGTTCACTTAAGATTTTATACGTTTTAGGATTTGAAGGATCTAATGTTGGAGTAAAAATTCCCGCATTTCTTTCAATTCCATAGGTACTAATTGCTGTACCTTGAATATTTTTTTCAGAAGTTCCTCCTGTCAATGTGATCACTTTGCTCCCTATTTCCGGGTAAGCCGTAAGTATTGCAGATCCGTGACCCGGAACATCTATTTCAGGAACTATTAAAATACCGCGCTCATCAGCATATTTTACGATATTTCTAATTTCCTCTTGTGTGTAATACAATCCATCCGAAGCTAATTCGATTAATTTTGGATGCTTTTTAGTTTCAATTCTCCAGCCTTGATCATCAACCAAATGCCAGTGAAAAACATTCATTTTCATTGCTGCCAATGCATCAATATTTCTTTTGATTACATCTACAGGCTGAAAATGTCTTGCTGCATCAATCATTAAACCTCTCCAGGTAAATCTTGGAAAATCTGAGATTTGAGATACAGGAAAATAAAATGATTTGCTATCATTTTGCAGCAATTGTAATAACGTTTCTAATCCGTGCAAAGCACCTAAATCGCTTGTTGCATTGATCGTTATTTTGTTTGATTTTATATCTAAGCTGTAACTTTCGTCTTCGTATAAACCAATTTTCCCGTTTTTATCACAGTTAATCTGTAATTCAGCGTTTGGAAATTCGTTTAGTTTAGAAATAAAACCTTGTTCGAAAAATATACCTGTTCTACCATCTAATCGGCGCAAAAAACGAGTTACTCCACCAAAAATTCTTGGATTTGGATTTCCGGAAATATTAACTTTAAAATTTTTGCTTAAAGTAAAATTTCCATCATTTACAACAACATTCTGAGGCCAGGGCATAAGGTTCAACTGCTCTTTTTTAACCTGAGCACCTGCTGTTACACCCGCTAATAGTAGTACAAATAAATATTTCATTTTTATTTTTTTTGGTCAGATGCTTTTCTGAAACATCCATTTAAATTATAAAAAAAACAAAACTCAGAAAGACTTCTGCTTACCTCACTTATCGCTTTGAGGTCTATCTGAATTTTGAGATTTGATTCGCTCTCACCCGAATCTTAAAAAAAACAACTTTAATAATCAAAACGTTTAAAAGCTTCAATAGCTTCGTATTCTGCCAGTCCCAATTCATCATACAGTACAGCTGTATTTTTATTTCGATCTTCCGCTCTTACCCAGAATTCACGAGAATCGTTTCCTTGAAACATTACCCTGTCTTTTTGAGACTGATGGTATAAAATGGCATGACGTTTTAATAAAACTTCTGACGGAGAAAGTGGTACCGCCATATCTATTTCATGAATATCCCACTCGTGCCAAGCTCCTCTGTAAAGCCATAGCCAGCAGTCGTCCATGTATTTTTCTGGTTTTAATTGTTTCATTGCTGCAAAAATAGCATTCAGACAAACTTCGTGCGTTCCGTGCGGATCGGCAAGATCACCTGCTGCAAATACCTGATGTGGTTTTATTTTTGCAATAATATCTTTTACAATAGCAATATCTTCTGGCCCTAACGGATTCTTTTTAACTTGCCCTGTTTCATAAAAAGGAAGGTCTAAAAAGTGTGTATTTTCATCTTTTAAGCCAATGTATCTTGTTGCTGCATAAGATTCTCTTCTTCTAATTAATCCTTTTAATTTTCTAACTTCCAGAGAGTCGATTTGATTTTCTGATTTGTTATTTAAAAATTCAATTACAGATTTGAAGTTGATGTCATTTGGAAGATTTCCACCAGTGAAATCATTACAAACCTCAGCAAATTTTAATGCCTCATCATCTGTAACTGCAATATTTCCAGAGGTTTGATATACTACGTGTACATCATGACCTTGTTTAATCAATTTTGAAAATGTTCCCCCCATCGAAATCACGTCATCATCTGGATGCGGACTGAAAAGGATAACTCTTTTTTTAGCTGGATTAGCTCTCTCCGGACGATGTGAATCATCTGTATTTGGTTTTCCACCCGGCCATCCAGTAATGGTGTGCTGCAATACGTTAAACATATTGATGTTCAAATCGTAAGCAGAACCTTCTTGTGCTAATAAATCAGACATACCGTTGTTGTTGTAATCACGGTCTGTTAATTTTAAAATAGATTGGTTTGTTTTTTGGCAAAGCCAAACAATCGCTTTACTTTTTAATTCTTGTGTCCAAATACATTCTCCAACAAGCCAAGGTGTTTTAAAACGTGTTAACTCTGATGCTGCAGACTGATCTAATACGAAAGTTGCATTTGGATGATTTTGTAAAAATGTCGCAGGAACTTCAGAACTAATATCACCCTGAACAGTTCTCTTGATGATATCGGCTTTGTTTTGTCCCCAAGCCATTAATACGATTCTTTTAGATCTCATAATGGTAGAAACTCCCATTGTGATGGCTCTTTTTGGAACGTTGTCGATTCCGTTAAAGTCAGACGAAGCATCTACTCTTGTAATGTGATCCAGTGTAATAATTCTTGTTCCGGAATTGATGTGTGAACCTGGCTCGTTGAAACCAACGTGACCTGTACGTCCAATTCCTAATAACTGAAAGTCTAAACCTCCAGCTTGTTTAATATTCATTTCATAGTCGATACAATATTGATTTAATTCATCAATAGAAACTGTACCATCAGGAATATTAACATTTTCAGGTTTAATATCAATATGATTAAAAAGATGCTGGTGCATGAAATAATGATAGCTCTGATTGTTTTCTCTATTCATTGGATAATATTCATCCAGGTTAAAAGTGATTACATTGCTAAAGCTTAGTCCTTCTTCTCTGTGCATTCTAACTAATTCCTCATATACTTTTATAGGAGAAGATCCTGTTGCCAAACCAAGCACGCAAGATTTATTTTTTTCCTGCTTAGATCTAATTAACTGAGCGATTTCCTGCGCTACAATTACCGATGCTTCAGCAGAACTTTTGAAGATTTCGTTGTGAATTTTCTCAAATCGTGTTTCTTCAAATTTTCCGGCGCTTTTATAGCTGATATCAGGTTTTGTTTCTAAAGCACTTTTCATTTTTTTTCTTTTTTTGGTATGTACAATTTTGGTTTTTGAAACGGTATAAGCAATTTGCATTTCTTATACCGTTTACTAACCAAACTTAAAATCTTAAATCTCTATTTTTTTTAGAAGTTTGCTCCGGTAGTATCCCACCAAAGTCTTGTTCCACCATTATCAGGACCTCCAAGTTTAGCAACTCCTGTCGCAACACCACCAGCATTTCCAGCTTTTTCTGATTGTACAAAGTTTATTCTTCGTACACCAAATTCAGTAGTGATTGTTGTTCCACTATAATTTTTAAGAACCGGGAATAATTTTGGATAACCTGTTCTTCTGTAATCAGACCAAGCTTCTTGTCCTTCAGGGAAACCAGCAATCCATTTTTGAGTGATGATTTTTTGTAATTTCACTTCGTTAGTTGCAGCTGCATCCCAAGCGATAGTCACATTGTTTAAAGCCGGAGAATTATTTACAGGGAAATTAGGATCAACATAAGCTTTTGCTGTTTTAACATTATCAGCAATGTAAGCTGCCGCTCCTGAAGCTCCTCTTTGTTCAAATGAAGCTGCAATACCTGCTTCATATAAAGATTTAGCGTCTCCACCCATATTCCATCCTCTTAATGCACCTTCTGCTCTTAAGAAATAAGCTTCTGCAGTCGTGAATAAAACAATTTCTTTTGATCTTACAACAGCTCCAATTCCAGAGAAATCCTGGTGATCTGATTTTGCAGCAATATCAATACCTGTACGAACTCCTTTATATTGTCCTGGGAATTGAGTAGATGTATCAAAATAAGTAGCTAATCTTGGATCATTATATCCACCCATGATTGATTCCATATCTGCAGACATACGAATGTCTAACCAAGCTCCACTAATTGTAGCAATTGGGTTTGTGTAAACCGGTGATACAACTTTGAATAAATCAGCATTTGTTGTGAATACACCATATTTATGGGCAATTGCTTTTTCTGCTTGTGTTTTTGCTAATGCTGGGTTTACCTTAACAATACGCATTGCTAATCTTAAACGCAGTGTGTTTGCAAATTTTGCCCAGGCCTTATAACTTCCGCCGTAACCAGACATATCTGTTGTTGCGAATGTCGAAGCTTCTCCAGCATCTTCTCTTTTAGTTAATTCTGCTACTGCAAAATCTAATTCACTAAACATTTGGTTGTAAACTTCTTGTTGAGAATCATATTCAATAGTCGAATCTGTAGTTCCAAATTTAGAATAAATGATAGGTCCAAAAGTATCTGTAAGTCTGTGCATACCTTCTACTTTCAAGATTAATGACAATGCATAAAACTGATCATATTTACCTTTAGATTTTTGAGCAATATCGTATGCATTAAACATTACGTTACTATATGCGTAATCCCAAATAAATCCGTTCCAACCATCAACTAATGAATAAGTTGTATTGTTTATTCCTCCTGCAAAACCTGTTGGGGTAGCCATGTACCCAGACCAGATATCACAGTTTAATCCTTGTTGTAATTGATAAACCCATTCTGGGGTTAATACCTGAATATTGTTAAACATTGGAGCAAATCCTCCTTTAATATGATTAAAATCTTGTTCAAACAATTCAGGGGTAATACCGTTAGGATTGGTATTAATATCTTCAAAATCACCTGTACAACCCATTGCTGCAAGCAATGACATACATAGAGCCGCTTTTGTTATTTTATTTAGTTTCATGTTTTTAGTATTAGAAAGTTACATTTAAATTAAGACCGATACTTCTTGTAGATGGTTGTCCGTAAATATCAACACCTTGTAAACCTTCGCCTGTACTTAATGCAATATTTGGATCAAACGGTGCATCTTTGTAGATAAAGAATAAGTTTCTTGCTATTAATGAAACACTTGCAGTCTGAATAAATGGTAATCTTTTTGCGTTAAAATTATATCCTATAGAAATCTCTCTTACGCTTACGTTTGTTGCATCATATACATACTCTCCTGTAATACCTGCTCTACCACCAACTTGAGTATAGTAAAGTTGAGCATCCATTGAAGTAACCGGAGTTCCGTCGCTTGCTCTTACTGCATTTATAGCTACACCGCCAGCGTTTCTCGCATCACCTGTTGCTCTAGAGACACCAAAAGAGTCATTTTGAGCTTGAGTTAAACTCATTACATTACCGCCAAAACGACCATCAATTAACACATTTGCAAAGAATGAACCTATTTTAAATGAGTTAGAGAAACCGATCATATAGTCAGGATTAGAATTACCTACTTCTTCAAAACCAGTTTTTTGGATTGTTCCGTCATCATTTAATAAAATTCTTCCCTGAGCATCTTTTTTAAAGTTAATACCTTCAATAACTCCAAATGGTCTTCCTTCGATTAAAGCATATCTGTAGCTGTTTACTCCAGCTTCAGTTAAGTTAACTCTACCTCCTAATTCAGTAGGGATTTCTTTTACTTTATTTTTATTTTGTGAAAAGTTCACGCTTGAATCCCATGAGAATTTATCTCCTCTGAAAATTCCAGCAGTAACTACTGCTTCAAAACCTTTGTTTTCGATACTACCTGCATTGATTCCGTAAAAATCAACTCCTTGAGAATTTCCTTTTGGAGCTACAACTTGTAAATATTGATTTTTAGTTTCTGAATTATAGTATGATAATTCAAATGCAAATCTGTTGTTAAACATTCTCCATTCTGTACCAAGTTCGTACTCTGATTTTAATTCAGGTTTCAATGAAGTACCTTCTTTTGGAGCAACTTTTGGTTTTGGATCTGTAACTCCAGGAGTGTAATAGTAAGTTGGAACTGTTACGAAAGGATAAACATCATTACCAACCTCTGCGTAAGTTGCACGTACTTTACCAAAGTTGATAAACTCAGGAAGTGTAACCATTTCACTAAGAAGAGCTGTTAAACCTACAGATGGATAGAAATATCCTGCACTGTCTGTATTAGCTAAAGTTGATGACCAGTCATTTCTAGCAGCAACATCTAAGAATAACATATCTTTATATCCAAAAGTAGTAGCTGCAAATACAGACTGAACTTCTTTTCTTGTATCGATAGTTTGGTAATTTCCTGAATTGTTATTGAAGTTTTGTAATGTAAACCAGTTAGCATATTTTAATCCTCCGCCAATTCCAGAATCAAGAATTGTTTTTTGATTTCCTAAAGTATTAGTAACACTTGTACCAATGTTTGCGTTAAAGCTAAAATCATCACTGAATTTTGTATTGATTGTAGCAATTAAATCAGCATAACGTTGTGTGCTTAAAGCATTTTCTACATAATATCTACCATTTATGTGAGAAATTGTTCCTTGTGTAGTAGCGTAGATTTTTTTATCAAAATCACTTTCTACTCTGTTATAACTGTATCTACCAGCAATACTTAACCAGTTATTAGCTTTATAAGTTAAAGATAATGCTCCGTTAAAGAAGTTGTTTTTGTCTTCAGATTTATTTCTGTTAATTCCCCAATATGGGTTTTGCATAATATCTCTGTTTGTCATCCAGTTTTGAGCCATTAAGTTTCTGTTTGGATCAAAAACTTCATAATTATTTTTATAGTAATCAAAGTCATTTCCTCTTGGCATAAGGTAAACTCCAGTTAATGGGTTGAAATAAAAACCATTTACCGGTTTGTTGATGATAGTTTGAGAAGTATAGTTTGCATTTGCAGCAAAAAGAAGTTTATCATCAAAGAATTTAGCTGTTTGACGAATACCAAAGTTATTTTTCTTAATACTATTACCTGGCATAATTCCTGTTCCAGATGTATTAGAGTAAGTAAATGCTGTAGAAGAATTTTCAGATGAAGTTGAATAACCTACTGAAGTAATTTGAGTATTTCCTACTTGAAAAAAGTCTTTTACGTGATCTTTTGATTTTCCTGCAGCACCCCATGATTCATCTGCCCCTGGAGCAGCAACGTAATCAGACTGGAATTTAGGCAAATATGCAGCTGATTCAAAAGTAGTTACAGATGAAACAGTAAGTAATGGTTTACCAGCTTTAGCTTTTTTAGAAGATAATAAGATAACTCCATTTGCTCCCTGGCTACCGTATAATACAGATGCAGCAGCACCTTTTAATACAGTCATACCTTCGTAATCGTCTGGGTTAATAAGTGAAACAACATCACCTCCATCACGGTTTCCTGTAGATGTACTACCAAAACTATCATTTGGCTGTCCTGAAGAACCATTGTATAATGGAATACCATCAATAACATATAAAGGCTGATTGTTTGAAACAGAAGAGTTACCTCTAATTACTACTTTTGTAGAACCACCTGTACCACTTGAACTTTTAGTTACGGCAACACCGGCAATTTTTCCAGCAATAGTATTAACAAGGTTGGCATCTCTTACTCTTGTTAACTCTTCTCCTTTAAGCTCCTGAGCAGCATAAGTTAAAGATTTTCTAGTTTTCTTGATACCTAATGATGTTACTACAACCTCGTTAAGTGCATTTGACGCCGCAACTTGCATTTTTACATTAATTGTAGCAGCATCGCCTACAACTATATTTTGTGTCTCTAGGCCAACATAGGTAAAAACTAATGTCTGTCCTTTTTGAACGTCAATTGAGTACAATCCGTCAAAATCGGTAGTCGCACCTTTTTGACCTCCTTGTACAGCAACAGATGCACCTGGTAACGGCATCCCATCAGAATCTGTAATCACACCTTTAACGTTTTTTACTTGTGCAAGCGAAACCTGCGCCGTAAAAACAATCATAAAGATTAAGAAAATTTTTTTCATGTTTATTTATTTTGTTAGTTATGAGGTAAAATTATTCTTAAGGGATTGTTAAAAAAAATATATTATACAAACAGCTATAATTTTTAAACGAACGACATAAAACATTCAATAATCCGCTAACCGAAAACGTATTCGGTTCTATTAAAAGCATATTTTATCCCATTTACGACCATTTTTATTCACAAATTTTACAATTCATTAAAAAAAATTTAAAATCTGTAAATATTTTTATATCTGCCATCTATATAAAAAATTTCGCTTCTTTCTGATTTACTCAATCAAAAAGAAGCGAAAAACTTATTAATTTTAAAAAACTGTAAGAGAGCTATTTAATTACCGCACATTCCTGAAGTTTTAAATTTTAAAGAAGAATATTTTTTATGAATAACATCTAATAAGGAATATTCCGTAAAAGAATCCTGCGCCAATTCCCAAATCATTATTCCTCCGGTATATTCTGCGGCATATTCAACTTTTCTTGAAATTGTAGGTCTGCCGTTGTAATATAATTTCCCTATTTCATCCTGATCAGCAAGTTGAGATCCCGCCTCTACTATTTGACCAAAAGTTGAACTGGTTACTTCTGGAAAAGTAAAATTATATCCGTAAAAAGGAACTCCAAGTGTAAGTTTTTCACTTGGAACATTTTGTTGTTTATGCCAAAATTCAATTCCGCTTCTTGCAAACTCATAAGAACTGTGTTGTTCTACTTTAGTAGGACTCCACGGTCCTGTACTATCATACGCCATTATATTTATAAAATCAAAAGCGTTTAAGGCTGCCGAATTTATATTTACAAATCGCACACTGTTGGGTAAAGCTGCCGTTAGAAGTTTTTTATCATCAGCTAAACTCTTTTTTAATTCAACGACAAAACCGCTGTAACCAGAAGTCACTGCATCCCATTCGAGATCTACATCGACTCCATCCAAATTATGGTCTTTTACAAATTTTAGAATATTTTGAATAAATGCCGGACGGTTTTCAGATTTATCAATTAATGACGACCAGTTTTTAGCCTGTTCTTCAGAAATAACGCCACCTGCCAATGAAATACTTACAATAATATTTGGGTTTACTGATTTTGCGTATTTAATTACAGCGTCAATATCTCCTGTGAATAGTATGTTTCCATCTTTATCAGGATTTGCAAATGCAATATTTAAATGCGTTAGTTTACAAAAC
The DNA here is from genome assembly GCF_002210235.1 of Flavobacterium sp. NLM. Lineage (NCBI taxonomy): Bacteria > Pseudomonadati > Bacteroidota > Flavobacteriia > Flavobacteriales > Flavobacteriaceae > Flavobacterium > Flavobacterium sp. NLM. Next base: position 26,257 of record NZ_LIAC01000023.1, on the reverse strand, counting down.
TGAATGGAAGAAATTTTACTGAAATTGTCTGTGGATAAATATCCAACAACTCTTGCTGTTTTCGTTTTTGTTTCTTCTGTATTATGCTCTTTTTCGTTGGTACAGCTATACACTGAAAAAAACGAACTTATATAAAAAAGGATGCCTAATAAGGCTTTATTTTTTATCATAATTTTTTAGATTTAATTAGAATGAAAATATGACCTCATTAGGCATAACTTTATATTTTTAGAATTTTATTTAGTTGGCATCCCACCAAACTTTATTCAGCCAATCATTTGTTCCTCCCATTCTTGATAATGCTTCTTTATAGTTTTTCTCATTTTTCTGCATCTCATCATTAGGATAATATAAACGTTTTGGTGTAACTCCGTTTGTTTCTGAATCAGGGTTTGTTATTGGAATCAATACCGGGAATCCTGTTCTTCTCCAGTTTGAATATGCTTCAATACTATTAAAGATATAAGTGATCCAAAGCTGCGTTGAAATTTGTTTTAACTCTTGTCCGGCAATTAATGGTTTAGCATTTAGATAGGTATCGATTGCTGCTTGCGTTGCAGGCGTTGCTCCATAAACCTCTAATTGCTTAATACCTGCTTCAACTCCTTTTTTATAATAGTCTGTTGCAGAACCTGCAACCCAGCCTCTAAATGCCGCTTCAGCAAGTAACAATTGAGATTCTGAATAACTTACATGTAAAAATGGTGTTGTTTTTTGCTTAAAGTAAGATTGAATTCCAGAAGTTGAGCTTGCTCCCATTGGAACTTCCCACTGAAACAATCCTGGTTTTACTCCTTCATAAGGTGTTTCACCTGGCTGCAATGGCGCTCCCCAAGCAAGACTGCTCGTTGTTTTAGGAGTTGCATACATTGGTAATCTTGGATCTCCGTTGTCTCTTAAAAAGTCAATTACTAAAGTACTAAAGTGATCTCCATTTTCATTACCTACAAGTGCATAAGCCAATCCATTTCCTCTAAAATCAATCGATGCCGGATCATCATTAAAAGTAGCATCTAAATGCTTCATAATACAGTTATCAGCATTGCTTGTAAAAACTCCTGCCGCTAAAGCAGCTTTTACTTGTTTTTCTGCTTCTGCCGGTTTAATTTCAGAAATTCTCATTCCTAAACGTAATCTTAGTGTATTAGCTAATTTTTTCCATTTAGTAATATCTCCGCCATAGAACAAATCACCTTTTACAGCACCGCCGTTAGCATTTAATTGATTATGAGCTTCTTCTAAATCATGAAAGAATGACATATAAATTTCTTCCTGTGTATCATATCTAGGTGTTACAATTCCTTTTGAGAAACCTAATCCAGCTTCAGAATAAGGAATATCTCCATAAATATCAGTAATACGCTGTGCTACCATTACTCTCATAATTTTAGCTACAGCATTCATATTTACAGCAGATTGATCTCCACTTGTTTTTTCAAGAATATCAACAACATTTTTTAATTCGTTTTGGTAACCATTTCTCCAAAGAGCAGTTGCATAACCATCATCTTTTTTAAATTTGCTTCCAAACTCAGTTACGTTCCATGCACCCGCATAATGCTGTACAAAACCTCCTGAATAAATTAAATTGGTTCTCCATTGGTAAAATCCGTCACCCGACATACACAATTGGGTAAACGTAAGCTGCCCAGCTGGATTTGCAGACAACGCAACCGGATCTTTTTCCAGTTCGTCAAAATTTTCGGTACAGCCTACTGCAGTAAACAATGTGAGTACGGCTATAATTATTTGTTTAAATTTCATAATTTCTTTTTTTAGAATCCAACTTTAATATTAAAACCGTACGATTGTCTAAATGGTAATGAGCCATATTCAAAACCTTGTCCGTTTCCAGAAGTATACATTGATTCTGGGTCAATATTTGGAAGATCTTTATTAAAAGTCAATAAGTTTCTTGCAAATGCCGAAACATAAATTGAACTTATTTTAGCTCCGCCAAAAACACTTGATGGTATTGTATATCCTAAACTAATTTCTCTCAATTTCACGTAAGATGCATCGTAAACAAATGGCGCTGGTGTATTGTTGAAAACCGTATTCCAGTAATCCTGAGGATTAACAGGTTTTGTATTTTTAACATAAACCGGGTTAGCAGCTGTTCCTGTATTTACAACACCTTCTGCAACATAACCTGCTGTAGGAACCCAAGTAGACTGGCTAAAGTTAGGATCATTAGCAATAGCTTCTGCTCTTGCATGATTATACGCATCTCTTCCGTCTGTAGTTACATCCAAAAGTCCTTTTGTTGCCGCTAATGAATTTGTCATAGAGTATACATCCATACCAAATTTCATATCGATCAAGAACTGTAATGTAATACCTTTATAAGTAAATCTGTTAGTTAAACCTGCAGCCCAGTCAGGAAGTCCTTTTCCTAATGCTACTTTTTCATCTGTAAACAATGGTAAACCATTTGCAGCTACTACTTTTTCTCCATTTTCATTTCTTAAGAAATCTCTACCCATAATAGTTCCGTATTGACCGCCAACCTGAGCAACAACAGCTGCTCCAGCCCAACGAGCTTCTGAAATTGTATAAGTACTAATGTCTGGATGCAATGAAAGAATCGAGTTTTTATTTTTTGAGAAGTTCAAATCAATTCCCCATTCAAAATTGTTTGTTTTTATTGGAGTACCAGATAAAAATACCTCGATACCTTCGTTACGTAATTTTCCTGCATTTACTGAAATAAACTCATATCCAGATGTTGCAGATGAAGGTAAATCAAGTGTTTGATCTGATGTATCTTCACGATATACTGTAATATCTGCTTTTAATCTGTTTTTGAAGAAAGCAGTTTCAAGTCCGAACTCAACTCCAGTTTTTGACTGATACGTTAAATTAGGATTTGGTGCAGCAGTATTTTTGATATTTACAACACTTTGACCATCATATGAAGAAAATGTAGTATAGTTTAATGCATTTTTATAAGCTCCCGGTGAATTTGAAACCTGTGCCCATGATGCTCTAAATTTACCATACGAAAAAGTATCATTTTGAATATTAAGTGCATCTGAGAATACAAATCCTAATGAACCTGCAGGATAAAAAGCACTTTCATCACCACTATAAATTACGCTAAACCAATCATTTCTTCCAGTAAACTCAGCATATAAATATCCTTTATAATCTAATTTTGCAGAACCGTAAACTGAGTTTGTTCTTGTTTTAGTTTCAACCGGAGCATTTTCAGTTTTATTAACAAAATTACTGATGTATTCTGTACCCGGTTCAATAATTTTTGTTCCAAATCTTGAGTTTTGTTCTCTTCTAAAATCTCTTCTTGCTGTACCTAAAATTCCAGAAAAAGTTAAATCTTTAGCTAATTTAATATCGCTCAAAGTCGCAATAATATCGGTATTCATTTCTGATACATTAATATTATTTAAACCTAGATATCCTTCATCTCTTCCCGGCCAGGTACTTCCTGCAGCCATAAAATCTTTTGAACTAAACCCGTAAGTATCAAGACCAGTTCTAAAAGTTAAAGCGATCCATTTTTTCAGCTGATACGTTCCTGTAACGTTTCCTATAAAACGATTTTTAACAGATGTATTATGATTTTCTTCAGTTACAAAATATGGGTTCAATAAATAAACATTGCTGTTCCATGGATAAATCTGACCTGTATCATTATTTTTATAATTTTTCAGCCAGGCCTGATCAATGTTTGGAGCCAATCCGCTTAATGAATATCCTACGTTATTAGGAGAATCTCCTAAAGCTGGTCTGTTATTAGTATTTTCAGCAATATAATTTACGTTAGCATCTAAAGTAAATTTTTCTGCTTTTAAAGTTGCATTTAATGTTGCATCATTTCTTTCTAATCCTGAATTTGGAATTACGTCGCTATTTTTTAGGTTATTGAAACCAAAACGAACATATCCGCTGTCATTACCTCCAGAAATAGCAATTCCGTTTGTTGTCGTAAATCCAGTTTTAAAGAAATCCTGGATATTGTTATCAACTTTAGCATAAGGTTTCATAGAACCATCAAATATTTTTACCTGCTGCCCTACTGATTCAGAGAATTTAGGTCCCCACGCATTTGTAGTATATCCATAAATTTCAGTTGGGGCTTTTGTTGGATCAGGCAATGCACCATTTGATCCAGTTCCATATTCACTTTGATAATCTGAATATTTCGCATTTACTTGGTCAAAATTTACTCCACTAGTTAATTCTACACGAAGTTTTCCTTTACTTCCCTTTTTAGTTGTAATTAAAATTACACCATTCAAAGCTCGTGAACCATACAAAGCTGCTGCTGCTGCTCCTTTAAGTACTGTTAAACTTTCAATATTATTTGGGTTAATACTTGAAATACCATCTCCGTTATCACGTCCGTCAAACCATTTGCTTGTTGCAGCACTATCATTATTCAAACCTGAATTGTCGATTGGAACTCCGTCTACAATATAAAGAGGCTGGTTACTTTCACCAATACTTGAGATACCTCTAATAATAACTCTCGTACTTCCTCCAACACCTGTAGCTGGTATAGAAACGTCTACACCGGCAATTCTTCCAGATAAAGCTGTAGTTACATTGGTTGTAATGGCCTTGTTTAACTGCTCTCCTTTTACATCCTGAACGGCATAACCCAATTCTTTTTTCTGTCTCTTAATCCCTAATGCTGTAACAACAACTTCATTTAAATTTTGTGCGTCTTGAGTTAGCACAACATCTACAGTTGAAGAAGACCCAACTGTTACAGTTTTAGTTTTAATACCGATATACGAAAATACCAGAACATCTCCTGCAGATGCCTGAATCGTATACACACCGTCATAATCAGTTTGACTTGCCGTTTTTGTACCTTGAATAAGAATACTTACACCCGGCAGCGGCAGACCATTTTGGTCGCTTACCAAACCTTTGACCGTTTTTACCTGCGCAACAGACAATTGCGCCGTAAAGACAATCATAAAGATTAACATAATTTGTTTCATTTTTATCATGGTTTTTGATTAGTTAAGCGATAAATTTATTGTTAAGGTACTGTTAAAAAAAATATTTTATACAAACAGTCAAATTTGTTAAACAAACGACATAAATCAATCAACATTATGCTGTACGAAAACGTTATCCTATTTAAATAAAATATTAATTGGCTTTTTTTACAAAATTTTATTCAAAAGAATTGCGATTTAGCCAGTAATTGTGTAAAGTTGCACAGTAATTACAAAGCTTTACAAATAATAACAAAACGTTAAAAAAAGTTGAACGAAATTCGAAAACTAAAATTTGACATAAAACTTCAAAATCATATTTGGTTTTGGGGTTCTTATTTCACTCTCAACTTTTTACGATGGGGCGCTTACTTTAACGACTATCCGTATTCGTTTAAATCGAACTTAATTGAGTTTTCGCTGCATATACCATTAGTATATTTCAATCTTTTTGTTTTAGTACCTAAATATGTCCTTAAACAAAAATATATAACCTATACACTGGCACTGCTTCTAAGCCTTTTTGGAATCTATTTATTAAAAACTGCGCTTACCTATTATATTATATCCGAAAATATCTGGCCGGAAGCTAACAGAGAATACCATCCTTTTGAAATCAACCATATTGTAGCTGTTTGTATTGGTGAATTGTACGTTTTAGCAATGGCATCATCAGTATATCTTACTTTAACATGGCTTCGTGAAAGAGAAAGAAACAGATCGCTGAGAGAAAATCAGTTTAAAATCAAGCTGAAATATTTAGAAAATCAAATTCAGCCACATTTCTTTTTTAATACATTAAATAATCTTTATGCCTTATCTTTAGAATCTTCAGATAAAGTTCCGGATGTCATTATTAAGCTTTCTAATTTAATGGAATATGTGCTGTATGATGTTAAAGGAACCAAGTTTGTACCGCTGATAAAAGAGATCGATTATATTCAAAATTATATTGAAATCGAAAAACTTCGTTTTGATAATGTGGAAGTTACCGTAAATTTAGAATCAAACATTGAAGATATTGTAGTTCCTCCATTAATATTTATTTCATTGGTCGAAAATGCTTTCAAACATGGCGGAGTCAATAATAATAACTTTAAAATTAAAATCAATTGTAAAGTTATTGACAATAAAATGTTAGACTTTGAAATCTTAAATAATTTTGTAATTTCACAAAATGTTAAGTCAAAAGGTGGAATTGGTTTAGTTAACACAAAGAAAAGACTAAAATTAATTTACAAGAATAATTTCAGTTTAAAAGACAAAATAAAACTGAATTACTATATAATTCGTTTGCAAATACCTATCCATAATGAAAATTAAATGTGTACTGATTGATGATGAACCCTTAGCAATCAAAGTGCTGCAAAATTATTTTAACAATTTTACAGATTTTGAAGTTATCGGCACATTCAATAATTCTTTAGAAGCTCTGGATTTCATAAACAGTACTTCTGTAGATGCCGTTTTTTTAGACATTAATATGCCCATGATGACTGGTTTTGAGCTTATAAGCTTAATTGAAAACAAAACCAAAGTTATTATCACAACCGCTTTTAGAGAATTTGCTGCAGAAAGTTATGATCTTGATGTTTTAGATTATTTAGTAAAACCTATTCCGCTTCCCAGGTTTATCAAATGCATTAATAAAATTACAACCGAATTCAATTTAAAAAACAATATTAAAATTGATGTTGCCAAAGGCGACTCACATATTTTTATTAAAGTTGATAAAAAGATGATGAAAATTAATATTGAAGAAATTCTTTTTATCGAAGGAATGAAAGAATATATAAAGGTTGTAACACCTGATAAAACCTATATTACACATAAATCTTTGACTTCGTTATCTGAAGAATTACCGGCAGATCGCTTCTTACGCATCCATAAATCTTACGTTATTGCGTTAAATAAGGTCAAATCTATTGAAGGAAACCGTATTCAAATTCAGTCTTATACCATTCCAATAGGAAGAAATTATAGTAAAGACGTAAAAAACAGGATTCTCGAATAAAACTTTAACATTTCTAACTCTATATAAATTAACACATTGTTGAATAAATAAGGTTGTTCGTTTAAATTTAACATTATTTTCGATCAATAATTTTTTTTTGATTCATGTAACAAATATATTTACGGTCTTCAAAAAACAATTTTATTAAAAAATTAACCTTATTACAATTATGAGTTCAGAAAATGTTCAAACCAAATGGGGACAGTTTATCCCACTAGTTATCGTGTTCTTCTTTTGGGGTTTTGTTGCTGCCAGTAACGATATCTTAATTCCTGTATTTAAAACAGCTTTTAATTTATCTCAAGGAGAAAGTCAGTTAGTTTCGTTAGCATTCTATATTGCTTATACAGTAGGATCCTTAATATACATGGGAATTTCAGTTTTAATCAAAGAAGATTTAGTTAACAAAATTGGCTACAAAAACGGTCTATCATTAGGGTTACTTATTTCTGCAGTCGGAACATTATTATTTTACCCTGCAGCAAATACAGGTTCATTTCCTTTAATGCTTTCAGGTTTATTCATAGTAGCTTTAGGATTTTCATTACAGCAAACTGTTGCTAATCCGTTAGCAATTGCTTTAGGACCAATATCTACAGGTTCTCAGCGTTTAACATTAGCTGGTGGAATCAACAACTTAGGAACTACAATTGGACCACTAATCGTAAGTTTTGCGATCTTCGGATCAAGTACAGGATCATCAACTTTAAGTATCGAAAGTGTAAAAATTCCTTATTTAATTTTAGGACTTGCTTTCTTATTAGTTGCTATACTACTTAAATTTTCATCTTTACCAGACAAACCAGCTCTTATCGAAGAAGAAATTGCTGCTGATGGTGCTAATGCAAAAAAATCAGCTTTACAATATCCTCAATTAATAATGGGTATGATTGCGATCTTCCTTTATGTTGGTGTAGAAGTTTCTACAGCTAGTAATTTACCAGCATACATGGAAAGCAAATTAGGATTCTTAACTCAGGAAGTTGCTCCATATATATCTTTATACTGGGCGAGTTTAATGATCGGACGTTGGACAGGTGCAATTGAAGCTTTTACAGATAAAGCAAGCTTACAGCAAATTTTACGTTTCGTAGCTCCTTATTTAGCTTTTGGTGTATTCTTAGCGGTAAATGCAATTGCGAAGCACGACTTAACTCCATTTTATATTTACGGATTAATCATTTTAATATTAATTGCTGCTGATATTGCAAGTAAAGGAAACCCTGCAAGAATGTTATTAATCTTCTCTTCTTTAGGTATTGTTGCGATCGCTATCGGAATGGCTACAAGTGGAATTGTAAGTGTTTATGCTTTCACAAGTGTTGGTTTATTCTGTAGTACACTATGGCCATGTATCTTTACACTTGCTGTAAGCGGATTAGGAAAAAACACAAGCCAGGGAAGCAGCTTCTTAATCATGATGATTATGGGTGGTGGAGTTATCAGCTGGTTACAAGGTTTTGTATCTGAATTCATTGGTATACAGGCAAGTTATATTGTTGGTATCGTATGTTTCGCTTACCTTGCATTCTATGCTTGGAGCGTAAGCGGAATCCTTAGAAAACAAGGAATCAATTTCGACAAAAAATTATCTGGAGGCCACTAAAATTTCAGAAATGCCCATATAAAAAAATCCAAATTCCTATTATAAAATTGGAATTTGGATTTTTTTTATTCACAAAAGAAAACCTTTGCACCTATCTACTTCGCATTAATAACATTATTCAGGTTCTTCTTAAAAATGGCTCTATTTTCTTCTGATATTTGATAAACAACATCCTTATCTGCATGAACAATAACCTTTTCAATATTCTGTGATGCGAGACCTTGCGGATCTTTAATTTTTAAAGTACAAGCACCATCAAAAAATCCATCATCTTCAATAATTTTCTTTGCTTCGATAACAGTTCCGTTACCTAAAACAGCCGAAATTGTCATTTCCTTATTTAAGGTTTTAGAATAAAATCCGTCCATGACAAGAAGCAGTCGATACGAATTTTTCATTTCGGGGCCTTTAAATTCATGCCTCGTAATATTATACCGAAGCCCTTTTGCTAAAGGTTGAAATGCTACAGAACAATCTAATTCAAATGTTGCTACATCTCCGGCATCATTTACACTTTTCAATATTTCTGCTGTCTGTGCATTTACCGAAATACTAGTGGCAAAAAAAGACAAGATTATCAATATCACTTTCATAATCAATAATTTAAGTTTCATATAAAAGTAAAAAAAATCGCCTTTTCTCGTTAGAAAAAAGACGATTTAATTTTTATAAGTATCTAAGGATTACTTGTTTCCTTTTTCGAAGTCAGCAACAAACTGAGCTAAACCGATATCAGTTAACGGGTGTTTCAACAATCCGTAAATTGCAGAAAGAGGTCCAGTCATAACATCAGCACCAATTTTAGCACAATTTACAATATGCATTGTGTGACGTACAGATGCAGCTAAGATTTGAGTTTCGTAACCGTAGTTATCGTAAACTTCTCTAATTTCCTGAACTAAGTTTAATCCGTCAGTTGAGACATCATCTAAACGACCTACAAACGGAGAAACATAAGTAGCTCCGGCTTTAGCAGCTAAAAGAGCTTGTCCAACAGAGAAAACAAGAGTTACGTTAGTTTTAATTCCTTTATCAGAAAAATATTTTGCAGCCATAACTCCTTCTTTGGTCATAGGCAGTTTTACAACGATTTGGTCATGTAATTCAGCTAACTCTTCACCTTCTTTGATCATTCCATCATAATCAAGAGCGTTTACTTCAGCACTTACATCACCTTCTACAAGATTGCAGATGTCAACATAATGCTTTAAAATGTTATTTTTTCCTGTAATTCCTTCTTTCGCCATTAATGACGGATTTGTCGTTACACCATCCAAAACACCTAAAGCTTGTGCTTCTTTAATTTGATCTAGGTTAGCTGTGTCAATAAAAAATTTCATAATTTATTTAAGTTTAAATTGTGTTGATTTGTTTTTCGTGGTCTGCTTAAAATTTTTAAATCAGGAATCTTAAGCAAATGCAGCTGCAAAATTACAAAATCAATATCAATAACGATTTCAAAATCAAAACCAATTTGAAATTATATGTTATAAATAAAAAAATATTTGTCTTTTAGAGCTTATAATGATTCATTAGCATTTTTTCATATACTTTATCCGGAAGCGCACGTTTCAATACAATTGAAAACTTTTGCATAAAAACACCCACTTTGTAATGCACTTTTGGTTTGTCTTTTTGTAAGATTTTAAAAATAGCTTCCGCCATTTCATTTGGATTACTTCCCGCATCAACATGTTCGTTCATGGTTGCAAGCGTATCTCCATATACTTTTTCGTAAGCAGAACCTTTTAAAACTGGAGCATGATAACGTCCAGAAGCAATATTTGTCGCAAAATCACCCGGAGCAACATTGGTAATTTCAATTCCAAATTGCTTTACTTCCATTCTTAAAGCTTCGGTAATTAATTCTAAAGCTCCTTTTGATGCTGAATAAACACTTCTGTATGGTAATCCCATATAAGCGGCGATTGACGTAATATTTATAATTAAACCTGATTTTTGCTCACGCATTTGTGGCAAAACAGCTTTCATTACTTCAATTGGTCCAAAGAAATTTGTTTCGAAATTGTTTTTGATTTCTTCCATCGGAATTTCTTCCAAAGGTCCCGTAATTCCAACTCCGGCATTATTAATTACAATATCTAATCTTCCGGTAGTTTCAATGATTTTTGCAACAGCTGTTTTAATTGAATCAGCATTTCGAACATCTAAAGCAACTAATGGAAAAACTGAATTTAAAAATTTTTCAGGATTTCTGCTTGTTCCGTAAACAACAAAACCTTTTGCATGTAAAAATTCTCCAATAGATTTACCTATTCCCGATGATCCTCCTGTAATTAAAACGACTTTATTCATTTTGAGTTATGAGTTATAAATTATGAGTTATGAGTTTGATGCAGAGAAATCTTTTTACTTCTAACATTTAACTTCTAACATTACGAAAGGTCCAAAAATAAAAAAATCCTCCCGAAGGAAGACTACTTTTATACAAATTCTAAAAAATAAAAAGTGGCAAGCGACCTACATCGCACCGCTCAACCACGTACCCTTGCTATGTTCCCATCCTGGGGGAGTCTGCAGGAGCTGGTCGTGTAGGACTTGCCGGTGCAAATATACAATCTTTTTATATTTTTGCAAGAGCTTTGCTGCTATAAAAATATCGTTGTATATTGGCTTATTCAAATTTTAAACTATGAAAAATTATAACTTCCTAACTGTCATTTTATTAGGAATTACATTAATTGGATGTAACGGCACAAAAAAAGGTGAAAATTCTTTATTTACTATCGATGATTCTGCTTTTCCAGCGCATTTTCTGCCAAAAGAAGCGGTTTCAATCGGAATTTTAAACCCAAATTCGAAAGAAATCGACAGCATTGTATACTTTGTTAACGACAAAAAAGTAGGAAGTACAAAAGGAGCTGAGAAATTTAAATTTGAGTTAAAAAATCAAAAATTAGGTTACCAATACTTAAAAGCTACTGCTTATTTTGGAAGTGATTCATCTGATGCAACAAAAAGAATTGAAGTTGTTTCAGACGTTCAGCCGAAAGCATTAAAATTTAAAATAGTAAATACTTTTCCACACGATCCAGAAGCTTTTACTGAAGGTTTAGAATTTCATGACGGTGTTTTATTTGAAAGCACAGGTCAAAAAGAAGATTCATACTTTAGATCTGTCGATTATAAAACCGGAAAAGTAATCAAGCAGGTTGATCTTCCAAAAGAATATTTTGGAGAAGGAATCACTTTTATCAATGGCAAATTATTTCAATTAAGCTGGCAGGAAAAAACAGGCTTTATTTATGATGCTAACACATTAAAACTTGAAAAAAAATTCACCTATGATAAAGATATTGAAGGCTGGGGAATGACGCATGATGATAAATATATTTATCACTCTGACGGAACTGAAAAAATCTGGAAAATGGATCCAAATACGCAAAAATTAATTGATTATATCAATGTGTATTCTGGTTCTTCAAAAATTAAAGCTATTAACGAATTAGAATTAATTGATGGAAAATTTTATGTAAACGTTTGGCAGAAAGATGCAATTGCAGTGGTAAACCCAGCATCTGGCGCAGTTGAAGGAATATTAAACCTTTCTGATTTACGTAAATTTATTAAAGCTCCAAAAGCAGAAGTTTTAAACGGAATTGCATATAATCCTCAAACTAAAACCATTTTTGTAACCGGTAAATACTGGGAGAAAATGTTTGAAATCACAGTTTCAGAATAATAGTGAAACAATATTCAAATTTTTAAATTCCAAATTCCAATAATACAATACAAATTTCACGAGTTTTCACAATTCATTAGTGAAAATTCGTGAAATTTGTGTTTTATAACAATATCCACAATGACAACATTAATAAAAAATATAAAAGAACTGCTTCAAGTCCGTGAAACTTCTGTTTCTAAAGTTTCGGGAGCTGAGATGGCAGAACTTCCTACGATTAAAAATGCTTTCTTAATTATAAAAGACAATCTAATTGCTGATTTTGGTTTGATGGAAAATTTACCCGAAATCAAAGTTGATAAAGTTATTAATGCGGAAGGTCGCATTGTTCTTCCGTCTTGGTGTGACAGCCATACTCATATTGTATATGCAGGAAACCGCGAACAAGAATTTGTAGACCGAATTAACGGATTTACTTATGAAGAAATCGCCAATCGCGGCGGCGGTATTTTAAATTCTGCCAAGAAATTAAACGAAACTTCAGAAGAAGAAATTTATGAGCAGTCTAAACTTCGTCTTGAAGAAGTTATGCGTTTAGGAACTGGAGCCGTAGAAATAAAATCCGGTTACGGATTAACTATTGAAGGTGAATTAAAAATGCTTCACGTGATTAAAAAACTGGCAGAAAATTATCCTATTTCCATAAAAGCAACTTTTCTTGGCGCACACGCTTTTCCAACACATTATAAAGAAAACAAAGCAGGTTATATTGATGAAATTATAACTAAAATGCTTCCTGAAATTGCTCAGAACAAACTGGCAGATTATGTGGATGTTTTCTGCGAAAGCGGTTATTTCTCTGTTGAAGAAACCGAAAAAATTATGCAGGCCGGAATTGAATTCGGCTTAAAGCCAAAAATTCACGTGAATCAGTTTAATTCTATTGGCGGAATTCAGGCTGGTGTTAAATTTAACGCACTTTCTGTCGATCATCTGGAAATAATGAATCCGGAAGATATTGAAGCTTTAAAAGGCACAGAAACGATGCCGGTTGCTTTACCGTCTTGTTCTTATTTTTTAAGCATTCCGTATACGCCAGCTCGTGAAATGATAAAAGCAGGTTTACCTCTGGCATTAGCAACAGATTTTAACCCTGGTTCTACTCCATCCGGAAACATGAATTTTGTTGTGGCAACGGCATGCATTAAAATGAAAATGACTCCGGAAGAAGCCATAAATGCCGCTACAATAAACGGTGCCTACGCAATGGGACTTTCTGATACGCACGGAAGCATCACAAAAGGCAAAAAAGCTAATTTAATTGTAACGAAACCAATTTCATCTTACTACCAAATTCCTTATGCCTTTGGAAGCAATTTAATCGAAGATGTTATTATTGAAGGTGAAATTATATAAATAAAATCAAATATAGCCCGTGGTTTCAACCACGGGAAACGTATCATTAAATACGTTTTCAACCAAACATTTAGAAAACATAAAAAAAGGTCTGCGAAGAAAATCACAGACCTTTAATATTTTAGTGGTATTTTACCTAAGCGACGATAAGAATTTATCTCAAGCTGAAACTAGTTTTAGAAACTAATTCATCATTATCAAAAACATTGATAAAGTAAGTTCCTTTAGCAAAATCTTTTCCTGGTAAATCTTCAGTAACGTTTACAGTTTTGTTTTCATACTTTACAGTAGTTTTAAAGCTGTATGTTAAAGAGTTGTCACCGAAACTTTCAGTTTTTTTCTCGCCTAAAACGTTGTTTTTTGCATCGATAACCTGAACATAATATGTTTTATCTCCAGATTTTGCAATTTGGTTTTCAGCAATTGTAAAACTTATTTTTAAAACATCAGCACGGCTTGCTTTGTCTGTTTCAATTTGTTTTCCAGAGCTTCTTAATTTATAAGCTGCAGTTTTAGTGTTCGTAATAGATAATTTAGAACCTCTTTCAACTGTTTTTGCAAGCTCTTCATTTTGACCTACAAGTACTTCGTTATATTTTTTAGACTCCCCTAAAACTGTAATTGTACTATCTCTTTGAACTGTTAAAACACCATTTTGTTTTTTCAATTCGTCATTTTCAGCAACAAGCGTTTTCATTTTGCCCTGCATTGCCTGAACTTGAGATCTGTATTTAGAAACGTCACCTTTAGATTTATTTAAATCTGCCATTAAAGCGACAACTTTATCTCTTTCCTGAATTAATTCATCAGACATTGACGTATTTTCAGCAATTGCAGCATCGTAAGTTGCTTTTAATTCCTGTAAATCTTTCATAACAGATTCTTTTTCTGTCATTGACGTTGTCAATTCTGTTTTAACCACTTCAGTATCAGAAGAAAGTTTAAAGATATACACTAAGCTACCAATTAGTAGGACTGCTAAAACCGCTATAACCGCTTTTAGACTTGAATTGTTGTTGTTCGTTGGGTTTTCCATATTGAATAATTTTCTTTAATAACAAATTTAAGAATTAATATATCTTAATAACGTAAGTTGTAACAATTATATTATTTTTGGAAAATAAATTTTTTTCATGGAGAAATTAGTTCCTTTTACTGTCAATGATTTGGCAAAAGTCACAAATCATCGTAGTGGTGAAATAAAATTCGGAGAAAAAATGATTGTGCTTCCTAAAGGAGCAGATAAAATCAAGTTTTTGCAAGAATCGGAGGCGAAGTATGTGTTGTTAGGAATTCCTGAAGATATTGGTGTAAGAGCGAATTACGGAAGACCCGGAGCGGCATCTGCCTGGGAAAGTGCTATTAAAAGTATTGCAAATATTCAGCATAACAGATTTTCTAAAGGAAGTCAGATTATAATTTTAGGACATTTAGATGTTTCTGAAGAAATGCGCGATGTCGAAAAATTAGATTTTAATGACATCGACGATCGTTCTAAACTAAGTCAGTTAGTAGAAAAAATCGATAAAGAAGTTTCGCATATCATATTTACTATAATTAAAGCGGGAAAAACGCCAATTATTATTGGCGGCGGTCATAATAATGCTTACGGAAATATTAAAGGTTCGGCTTTAGCCAAAGGAAAACCTATTAATGCCATTAATTTTGATGCGCATTCTGATTTTAGAATTTTGGAAGGCCGTCATAGCGGAAATGGTTTTTCTTATGCGTATGAAGAAGGTTTTCTTAAAAAATACTTCATTTTCGGACTTCACGAAAATTATACTTCAAAAAGCGTTTTAGATATTATTAAAAAACTCGAAGATCGTGTTCGTTATAATACATATGACAGCGTAAATATTCGCAAAGAAAAAGATTTCGAGAGAGAAATGGCCCTGGCGCTTGAATTTATCAAAACAGATTCATTTGGAATTGAAATTGATTTAGACGCAATTCCTAATATCGCCAGCAGCGCTATGACCATAAGCGGTTTTTCGGTAGAAGAATTACGACGATTTATTTCGTTTTTTGCACAGCACAGAAATGCGACCTATTTGCATATTTGCGAAGGTGCGCCAGATCTTGCCGATTCTCCTAATAATAATTTAATTGGAAAATTAATTGGTTATTTAGTAACTGATTTTATAAAAGCGAATAACGAAAAAGATAAAATTAACTGAAGAACAAGCGGTCTACAGCCACATATTTCCCAAATAATAGCAGATTCAAATCAACGGTTAACCGAATAAACCTATCTTTGCAAAGAATTTAGTACTTAAAACTAAAGTTCTTAATTAGTAAGATATGTTATTCGAAGATTTATCACTTTCAAAAAGTATACAAAAAGCCGTATTTGAAGAAGGCTACCTAAACCCCACTCCAATTCAGGAAAAATCAATTCCGATTGTTTTAGCCGGAAGGGATTTAATTGGCTGTGCTCAAACGGGTACGGGAAAAACTGCCGCATTTGCTATTCCAATTATACATCAACTGCATAGAATTGTAGGTTCAACAAAAAAAGCCAAAGTAATTCGTGCACTTATAGTTACTCCAACCCGTGAATTAGCGGTTCAAATTGGACAAAGTTTTGACACTTATGCAAAATATACCAATTTAACACAGTTGACTATTTTTGGCGGCGTTTCTCAAAATCCGCAGGTTGATACCTTAAAAAATGGTATCGATATTCTAGTTGCGACTCCGGGTCGTTTATTAGATTTACAAAAACAAGGTTTCCTTGATTTGAATCATTTACACACTTTAGTTTTAGATGAGGCCGATCAAATGCTGGATATGGGTTTTATAAACGATGTAAAAAAGATTGTAAAACTGACACCTAAAAACAGACAAACTTTACTTTTTTCTGCTACTATGCCTCTTGCGATTCGCGAACTGGCAGAAATGTTTTTACAAGATCCTGAAAAAGTGGAAGTTTCTCCTGTTTCATCAACAGCTGAAAATGTAGAGCAGCGTATTTATTTTGTTGACAAAACAGAAAAAAGAAACTTATTATATCATTTGATTAAAAATGAAAATTTATCAAATGTGCTGGTTTTTTCAAGAACGAAGCATGGTGCGGATAATGTTGTAAAAGCACTTCGTAAAAAAGATATTCCGGCAGAAGCAATTCACGGGGATAAATCGCAAAATGCAAGACAACGCGTTTTGGATGCTTTTAAAAACAAAGAAGTTGGTGTTCTGGTTGCTACAGATATTGCAGCAAGAGGAATTGATATTGACCAGTTACCGTATGTGATCAACTTTGATTTACCAAATATTCCGGAAACATATGTGCATAGAATTGGCCGTACCGGACGTGCAGGAAATGGCGGAATTGCGATTTCATTTTGCGGTAAAGATGAAGAGCCTTACTGGAAGGATATTAAGAAATTAATAAAAGTAGATGTGAAAATCATTACAGATCATCCTTATCCATGGCATGCAGGAAGTCCTGAAGCGGGCGAAAAACCTAAAAATTCAAACCGAAGCGGAGGTGCTCATAAATCGAGAAAATCGAGTGCTTCAAAACAAAATAAAAAACGCTGGTATTAACCAGCGTTTTTTGATTCATTTATGAGATAATTTAAAATCTTAAACAGTTTAACAGGCTCGAAAGGTTTCACGATAATATCATTCATTCCTGACGAAACTGCTTCATCTGTAATTTCATCTTTATCAAAAGCGGTTAAAGCTACAACCGGAGTTTTTATACCAAGCTGGCGAATTCTTTTTGTGGTTTCAAATCCATTCATTAACGGCATATTAATATCCATTAAAATAAGATCAAATTCTTCTTTTTCTAATATAGAAAGAGCACTAAAACCATCATCAACGACTTTGCAGATAAAATTATTTTTTTCGATAATTTTCTTGGTTACTAATTGATTAATCAGGTTATCTTCGACAATAAGAATTTTGTAGATATCGCTTGAAGTTAAATCGACTTCTATATTTTCAATAATTTTCTTTGTTTTAAGTGGGTCATGTTCAAAAGGAATAGAAAATGAAAATGAAGTTCCTGCGCCAAGATCGCTTTCCAGACTAATTGAGCTTCCAAAAAGCCCTAATAAGCGTTTTACAATGCTTAAACCTAATCCTGTTCCCTGATAATCTTCTTCTTTTCTTCCTACCTGAACAAATTTTTCGAATATTTTATTTTGATCGACAGCAGCAATCCCAACACCATTATCTTTTATCAGAAAACCTAAATAATAAAACTTTCCTTCTATTCTTTCCAGTTTAACTCTAATTTCAACTTCTCCATCTTTAGTAAATTTTAAAGCGTTACTCACGAGGTTCATTAGAATTTGCGCCAACCGTAGTTTATCTCCAATTAAGTATTCGGGAATTGCGTGATCAATTTCAACATTAATTTTGTTGTTGTTTTTTTGAGATAAAAAAGAAAGTGAATTTTTAATCACCGTTATCTCATCTGAAATATTAAAAGTTAAACTTTCCAGAACAACTTTATTCTCTTCAATTTTATTGATTTGCAGAATGTCATTTACAAGAGACAACAAATATCTGGCAGAAAATTTTAAAGCGCTTAAGTGTTCGCTTTGAGATAACTCTTTGTGTTCTTCTAAAAGCATATTGGTAATCCCGACAACTCCATATAACGGAGTACGCAATTCGTGACTTATAGTCGAAATAAATTGCGTTTTAAGTACAGAGGCTTCTTCTGCCATTTCTTTTGCTTTTAGAAGCTCTAAATTGTGTTTTTTCTTAAGTCCGATATTCTTAATTAAGGTTACAATTAAGAAAAGAAGAATCAACGAAATAAGAATAAACAGGATTACAATAATCCGGGATTTTTTAAGACTTTGTAATTGAGATGTTTTTTCATTTTCAATTTTCTCAATCTGTCTTTTGTATTCATCCAGTTCTAAGTTTAAACCGGCTATAGAAGCTTTTTTAAGTTTTTCCTGGCTATAAAGTTCGCCCGTAATTTTATTGTATATAACCAGATTATTATACGCTTCTTTGTGTTTTCCTATTTTGCTTAAAAATTTTGAATACTCTAAATGTGCATAGGCCAAATCTGGTTTCTCATCTTGAGAATTGCTATAAGAGATTGCTTTTATAAAATAGTTATTTGCTTTATCATTTTGATTTTCGCTGGCCCAATACATTCCGTTTAAGAAATTTAAAGCAATGTCATTTGCCTTTCCTTTTAAATCATTTTGATGTTCATTGATATATTGCAAATAGGGCAGTCCTTCTTTATAGTTTCCAATCTTAAAATAGGACCAGACAATATTAAGATTGGTTATAGCAACTTCTTTGAGATATTTTTGTTGCCTTCCAAATTTTAATGACTCTTTATAATACGTAATTCCGTCGCTGTACATTTTTTTTTCAAAAAAATACAAGTTGCCCAAATTACTGGTTATCATCATTCTTAAACTAACAATATTAGATCGTTCTGCATAGAATAATGCCTTCTTGTAAAAAAATACAGCTTTATTAATTTCTCCCAAATCGTGAAAATTAATTCCGATTATGTTGTAATTCCTCGAAATCAACGTATCATTTTTTATATCAAATGCATACTGAAGGGCAATTCCGGATTTCTTTAAGGATTTTTCGTAATTAGTTTCATCTAAATAATCACAAGCTTCCTGAGTTAGTTCTTTAACTTTTGTAAGAGATACAGCATGGTTTTGAGCTGGCGACTCAAGACAAAGTATGTTTAAAAAAGTAAAAATTAAAAAACAAAATCTATAATGAAGCATAATTTGGGATATGTTTATTCAAATATACATTATTATCATAATACACAATAAAAGTATTATCTTAATAACCTAAAGATTCAATAATCATTCTAATATTTTACACTTATAAAATATAAAAAAAAGCATTTAAACATTTAGGAAACTTAAAGTTATACTTTTTGATACACTATTATAAAATAAAGAAACCGTAACAAACAAAATCTGTTACGGTTTTTATATGTTTGAAAGAATATAATTAATTATCTTCAGTAATATCTAAATTCTGTTCCTTACCATCTTCCCATTTTCCAACAACAGAAGTTGCCAATGCGTTTCCAAGTACATTTGTTGCACTTCTAAACATATCACAGAAATGGTCAATTGGCAAAATCAGGGCAATACCTTCAACCGGAATTTTAAACATTCCGCAAGTAGCTGCAACAATTACCAAACTTGCTCTTGGTACACCTGCAATACCTTTACTGGTTAACATTAAAACCAAAAGCATAGCCATTTGTGTCCCTAAATCTAAATGAACTCCATAAAACTGAGCGATAAAGATACTGGCAAAAGTCATGTACATCATACTTCCGTCAAGATTAAACGAATAACCAAGCGGTAACATGAAGGCTACAATTTTATTTTTAACCCCAAAATCTTCTAATTCTTCAGTTAATTTAGGAAAAACAGCCTCACTGCTCGTAGTTCCAAAAGCAATCGCTAATGGCCCTGTAATACGTTTTAATAATTCGGTCATTCTTCCTTTTAAGAAAATATAACCTACTACAACCAAAACCACCCATAAAGTTCCGATACCTACTAAAAATGATCCGAAGAATTTAAAATAAGTAATAATTAATTCTTCTGCATCTCTAATAGCAAAAACTCCTGCAATGGCACCAAAAACCCCAATTGGAGCAAAGTTCATTACATAGTTCACCATTTTTAAAACAATATGCGAAGCTTTATCAAAAGCATTTATAATTGGCTTTACAGTACTTCCTAAAGAAGCAGCAGCTAATCCAAAAAAGATAGAAAATATTACAATCTGCAAAATTTCATTAGTTGCCATTGCTTCAAAAATACTTTTAGGAACAATATGCTCAACAAAATTCTCTACAGATAATATTTTTGTTTTAGCTGTAACTTCACTAGCAGCAGCCATATCAACGTGGTCTAGTTTTAAGCCTACACCCGGTTCTAAAATATTTACAAAAAATAATCCGATTAATAAGGATATAAAAGAAGCAGTAAAAAACCAGCCAAGTGCTTTCCCTCCAATTCTTCCAACAGTTTTAATATCACCTAGCTTTGCAATTCCTACTACTAAAGTGGTAAAAACTAAAGGAGCAATAATCATTTGCACTAATCTGATGAAGATCGTAGCCAGCATTTTTATTTTATTGCTAAACGATACTGCCGCTTCCTGAGAAATTGAATTATGGATAATAATTCCCAAAGCTGCCCCAAGCACCATTGCAATTATAATTTGCCCTGTTAATCCCGAAAAAAATGATTTCTTTTTAGTTTCTGTAATTTGCATTAATTTACTTTTAAATTATTAAAATATAAGACCCTCACTGCCTTACTTTTATTAATATGTTTTGTTGATTAAATAAAAATCAGCCAAAACAATCGCAGCCATCGCCTCAACGATTGGCACTGCACGAGGCACCACACACGGATCATGACGTCCTTTTCCGGTCATTGGTGTAATATTTCCTTTATTATCCAGAGAATCCTGAGTCTGCATGATAGTCGCAACTGGTTTAAAAGCTACTCTGAAATAAATATCCATTCCGTTGCTTATTCCACCCTGGATTCCGCCAGAAAGATTTGTTTTTGTAGTTCCGTCTGGATTATATAAATCGTTGTGTTCGCTTCCTTTCATTTCAGAACCAGAGAAACCACTTCCGTACTCAAAACCTTTTACGGCATTGATGGAAAGCATTGCTTTTCCTAATTCAGCATGCAATTTATCAAAAACAGGTTCGCCTAAACCAACCGGAACGTTTTGAATTACACATGAAACTACACCGCCGACAGTATCTCCCTGCTTGCGGATATCACGAATATATTCTTCCATAACAGCTGCCGATTTTTCATCTGGACAGCGGACAGGATTGCTTTCGATTTTAGAGAAATCTAATTCCTGATAAGGAGTATCTAAATGAATTGGACCAACAGAAGAAACGTAAGCATTAATTTTAATTTCAGGCAACACTTGTTTTGCAATTGCTCCTGCTACTACTCTGCTCGCTGTTTCACGCGCAGAACTTCTTCCGCCGCCGCGGTAATCACGAAAACCATATTTTTGGTCATACACATAATCAGCATGACTTGGTCTGTAATTATCTTTAATATGCGAGTAATCGTCTGATTTTTGATTGGTATTTGGAATAATAAAACCAATTGGGGTTCCGGTCGTTTTTCCTTCAAATATTCCCGATAAAAACTGAACCGCATCTGGTTCTTTTCTTTGTGTTACGATAGCCGACTGCCCCGGTTTTCTGCGAGACATTTCAACTTCAATCGCTTCAAAATCAAGTTGTATTCCTGATGGGCAACCGTCTATAATTCCGCCTAAAGCTTCACCATGAGATTCTCCAAATGTTGTAACTTTATATAGGGTGCCGTAGCTATTTCCTGCCATTGTAAATTGTTTTGAGCAAATGTAAGTTTTATGAATTAAATTAAAAAATTAAAAATTGGTAATATTAATTAAAGATTAAACACTTTAAAAATCACAATTTATTAAAATTGCCTTTGAATTAGTAACCTTTTGATAAAATAAATGGAGTAGGATTTTCTTTTATTTGTGGAACTTCAAATTAAGAAAAATTGAAAAAACGAAATGTCGAACTGGTCATTATTTCTGATGTCCATTTGGGAACTTACGGAAGTCACGCTAAAGAACTAAACAATTATTTATCAAGCATTAAACCTAAAACTTTAGTTTTAAATGGTGATATAATTGATGCATGGCAGTTTAGAAAATCTTATTTTCCTAAAGCGCATTTAAGAGTCATTCAGCGCATTATCGGGATGGCTTCTAAAGGCACAAAAGTGTATTACATTACCGGAAATCATGACGAGATTCTTCGAAAATTCAGCGACATGAACATGGGAAATTTTTCTTTGGTCGATAAATTAGTTTTAGAATTAGACGACAAAAAAGCCTGGATTTTTCACGGAGACGTATTTGATGCTTCTGTACAGCATTCTAAATGGATTGCAAAACTAGGCGGATTAGGTTATGATTATTTAATTTTGATGAATCGTTTTGCTAACTGGTGTCTGGCAAAATTAGGCCGCGAACCTTACTCTTTTTCTAAAAAAATAAAAGCCAGCGTAAAAAAAGCTGTAAAATTTATTTCGGATTTTGAAACTACAGCAACTGATCTGGCTATCGAAAAAAATTACGATTATGTAATCTGCGGACATATTCATGAACCCAAAATCCTTACTAAAGAAAACAAACACGGTTCTACTTTATACTTAAATTCCGGCGACTGGGTCGAAAACCTAACAGCTCTTGAGTATCATAAAAAGCGTTGGAAATTATACTCTTACACTCATACGAACTTTACAGAAGAAGAAAATCTTTTTGAAATGGAAGATATTTTAACCTCTCAAATGTTATCTAATATTATTCTAAAAAAGTAAAACACACCTTTATTTACAAGCTTTTACAAAGGTTAACTATTTTTAATTTTTGTAATTTACATTTACAAAATGTGAATTATATAACAATTTCTAAAAATGTTATACGTTCTTAAATTGAGAACGATTATACATTTGAAAAAAATTAATTAACCATTTTATGAAAAAGATTATTTTATCTGCCATTATGCTCTTAGGGCTAGCATTTACGGCTCAATCACAAGAAATTTCAAAACACGCTTTAGGATTACGTTTAGGAGACAATAACGGATTTGGAGGTGAAGTATCATATCAGTTGGGATTGAACCAAAAAAACAGACTTGAGTTTGATTTAGGCTGGAGAAACAGCAGTGATGTAGACGCTATAAAAGGGGTTGCTCTTTACCAATGGGTTTGGAACATCGATGGAGGTTTTAACTGGTACGCTGGTGTAGGTGGAGGAATTGCTGCCTGGGATCACGATTATTACAACAATAATTACAGATATAACGACAGCGGAACTTATGTTTTTGCAGCCGGAGATATTGGTATAGAATATAGATTTAAAGAAGTGCCTATCACACTGTCATTAGATGCAAGACCTGAAATTGGTTCTGGATACTATGACGATGACAATTTTGGATTTGACGTTGGTTTAGGTGTCAAATTCAGATTCTAATTAAAAATAAAAAATAATTGTAAGAAGAAACCTGTCGTTGTAATGCGACAGGTTTTTTTTATGTTTTGATTAAAGCTTAGTGTCACCCAGAGCGATCCCGAGGCTTCGGGAGAAGGGCTTTCGAGGTAAAAGGGCTGCGACTTCGCTCAGCCTTACATTTGACCTGTAACTAATAACTATTTACTTAATAATAATCTCCTTTTTAGAATGTATTTTTACAACAGTATAAGGATAAGTAATAGCCTGCGTCACCATTGCATCCGGAGCAGGATTTTTTTCTTTTACGGTAATGATAATGTTCTTATCCGTTTCTTCAACCTTTTCAATTCCAATAGAATATCCTCCTGTGTTTTTTTCACCCATGTTGAGAATAACATAATTAGAATTGGCAATATCAGTCTGCTTCATTTTAGCAGCTAAAAGCGGATCATTTTCAAGCATTTTGATCTCGTTAGGTTCTGTCAAAATTTCGAAAAATTTAATATTTCCCCCACCGTCAGACTGTTCAGTTAAAACTTCGTATAAAGCCGTTGAACTTGTCGTTTTTTTAGCTCCGCAGGAAATTAAAACAAAAATTACTAAAACCGAAATTACTTTTTTCATTACGTTCAAATTTTTAAAATTAATGTTTCTATTCTTTATAATCGTCAATGGCTCTTTGATACAAAGCTTCATATTTAGGCAGAATGTTTTTGATATCAAATTTTCTGGCAACTTCCAATGCATTGATTTTAAATTCATTCAAGGTTTTATCGTCTTTTAAGATTTTGATTGCATTTGCCGCCATTTCATCGACATTTCCAACATCACTTAAATATCCTGAAACACCATCAAAGTTAACTTCCGGTAAACCTCCTGAATTACTTGAAATTACAGGAACTCCGCAAGCCATTGCTTCTAATGCTGCTAGACCAAAACTTTCAGTTTCTGACGGAAGTAAAAACAAATCAGTCATGCATAAAATCTTATCGATTTCATTACTGTTCCCAAAGAAAATTACTTTATCGTAGATTCCCAGTTCCATACATAAAACCTCTGCTCTTTCTTTTTCAGGACCATCACCCACCATCATTAATTTAGCCGGCATTACTTTTTGGATATTATAAAAAATCTTGATAATATCCGGAATACGTTTTACCTTTCTAAAGTTACTAATGTGCGTTACGATTCGCTCATTTTCCTTTGCCATTACATATCTGTGGCAAGGTTCAGTTGGATCTTTTCTAACTTTATCCAATTCAATAAAATTCGGGATTACCTTAATTTTATTCTTGATTTTGAACAATTTCAGCGTATCATCTTTCAAACTCTGTGAAACCGAAGTCACATAATCAGACTTATTGATGCTAAAAGTTACCGCAGGTTTATAAAACGGATGGTTTCCAACAAGCGTTATATCAGTTCCGTGAAGCGTCGTAATCATCGGAAGATTAATTCCTTCATTCTTAAGCATTTGTTTCGCCATATAACCCGCATAAGCGTGCGGAATAGCGTAATGCACATGTAAAACTTCTATTTTATATAATTTCACCATATCGACCAATTTGCTTGACAAAGCCAACTCATAAGGCTGATAATGGAACAAAGGATATTCAGGAACGTTTACTTCGTGATAATGAACATTTGGATTTAAAAGTGCTAATCTTACTGGCTGACTGTAAGTTATAAAATGTATTTCGTGTCCGCGTCTGGCTAATTCGAGACCTAGTTCTGTAGCAACTACACCACTACCGCCAAATGTTGGATAACAAACTATTGCTATTTTCATGTATTAAATTTAATTCTACGAAAGTACTCAAAAATCACCTTTAATTAGGCTTTTAAATTGTTAGATTTTCGACAAAATTAGATTAAATCTGGTTGATAAATATTTTTAGAAGCAGCACAATATCTGCAAAAAAGACCAGTAGTCCCGCTGTTTGCTATATCTTTTTCTGTCTAAAAAGCCAGAAAAAGGATACCGCTTCCATCGGGGCTAGATTAGATGGTTTTGTTTTTATAAGAAAATAATTTAAATAATTTCTATTCAAAAAAAACACTACCGTTCCAAGGATACTCTATTCCTCTATAAATTGTCATTTTCAAGGTAAACAGCAAGACACATACGATTAATAAAATTGTCACTATTAAAGGTAAAGTAACTTTCTTTTTAATGTTTAGAAAAAAAATATACCCGAATATAATTTGCAAAATGACTAATAATATTACATAAAACATGTCTCCAATTCCTTGTCCGAAAACTATTTTTCCATTAAAAATTAAGGTTAGTATTATTGAAGTCCAAATAAAATACAAAACGCTACAAATACTCAAAACTTTCCTCATGTTTAATATTAAATTATTAAAATTAGATATTCTTGTCATTCCTAGTTACTCGGAATGATAATTGGGTTTACTATGTCTTCAACGGATTAAAATCCATTACTCCAAAATAATCATTCCTTCGGAATTTTATATGCAGCGTTCCGTAGGAACAAATTATATTGTAGGGATGGATTTTAATCCATCTTCGCAAACATAATTGTCAATCTTTGTCGATTCTCTAGTGCGATTCCTCGTTCCTCGGAATG
>NZ_LIAC01000022.1:0-62823 GCF_002210235.1 Flavobacterium sp. NLM | reverse complement strand
AGACTAACAACCTTAAGGTGGTTATTGCGGCGGGGCTCACCTCTTCCCATCCCGAACAGAGTAGTTAAGCCCGCCTGCGCAGATGGTACTGCAGTATTGTGGGAGAGTATGTCGTCGCCTTTCTTTTAAGAATCCTCATCATGTATTTGATGAGGATTTTTTGTTTTATATTGTTCTAAAAATGACTTTTATTAGAAGACTAAACTGTTAAATTATAGTCAATTGTTTGTTCTTCATCATTTATACTTTAGAAGTTTTAAATAGGATTGAGTATTTTTGTGTTTAAATTATTTAGTAAACATGAAGAAAAGTATTTTACTGTTGACACTTTTTGTTATCACAAACTTAAGTGCACAACAACGTCCCAAATTAGTTGTAGGTATAGTAGTTGATCAAATGAAAATGGAATATTTATATCGATTTTCAGATGATTTTTCCCCAAATGGTTTTAAGAGATTAATGAATGATGGATTTGTTTTCCAGAATATGCATTATAATTATATGCCAACTTACACTGCGCCAGGACACGCTTCGATATATACTGGGACAACACCTGCTACACATGGAATTGTTGGTAACGAATGGTTTAGCAGAACTCTTGGTAAAGATATGTACTGTACAGACGATGCTGGTGTAAAAACTGTTGGCGACGGTACTGTAGAAGAAGGTGCAATGTCCCCTAAAAATCTTCAAAGTACTACAATTACTGACGAAGTTCGTATGGCTACCAATTTTAATGGGAAAGTTATCGGAATGAGTCTTAAAGACCGTGGTGCAATTCTTCCTGCTGGACATTTTGCAAATTGGGCATTTTGGTACAGTAAAACGGGATCGTTTATTTCTAGTACTTTTTACGGAGAAAAATTACCAGAATGGGTGTCAGAATTTAATAACGAAAAAAATTACCTCAAATACATTAATAAAGGTTGGGATTTATACAAACCAGCTTCTGTATACAATGAAAGTCTTCCTGACAATAACCCTTATGAAGGTAAATTATATGGAAGTGCAGCTCCAGTTTTTCCATATGATTTAAAATCAATGTATGAGAAAAATGACGCAGGAGTAATTCGTGCAACTCCATATGGAAACGATTTACTTGCTGATTTTGCTAAAAGAGCAATCGAAAAAGAAAACTTAGGTAAAGATAATATTACTGATTTTTTGACGGTTAGCTTTTCTTCTACAGATTATGTTGGTCATTTACTTGGGCCAAGATCTATGGAACTTCAGGATACTTATTTAAGATTAGATCAAACGATTGCTGATTTCTTAGCTTATTTAGATAAAACAGTTGGAAAAGGAAACTATTTACTTTTCTTAACTGCAGATCATGCAGGAGCTGAGAATGTAATTTATTTAAAAGATCGTAAATATAATGTAGACAATTATCCTTCAAAAGATGTAAAGAAAAGTTTGCAGGACTTCTCAACACAAACTTTCGGTGTTGATTTAATTTTAAATTATTCCAATTTCAATATTTTCTTCAATAAACAAATTATAAAAGAAAAAGGTTTAGAATTGACAAAAGTTAAACAAGTTTTTAAAGAGTTTTTAATTTCTCAGCCACAAGTTAAAAAGGTATATACAGAAGAAGAAATTTTAGCAAATGCCGGAAACGATTATTCTTTAAATTTTGTGGCTAAAGGCTATGATGTAACTCAAAATGGAGATCTTGTTATTGTTGACAAGCCTGGAGATATCGAATATGCAACTACCGGAACTTCACATGGTACAATATACAGTTATGATACTCATGTACCAGCCATTTTTTATGGATGGCATATTAAAAAAGGAGAATCTTACGATAAAAAAGCAATTACAGAAATAGCGCCAACAATTGCACAAAAAATTAAAGTTACTTTCCCTAATGGAACTGAAGCAAAAGTATTGCAGGAAGTTTTAGATGAAAAGAAATAAAATATAAAAGAAAACCTGTCTTGAAAGTCAGGTTTTTTATGGTATAAAAAAGGCTTTTCATTACGAAAAGCCTTTTACTTTATTGCTTAGTAAGCACTTATATAATATTGGCACTATGCGTTTGCCAATACTAATTCTTCATTAAAAGGAAGGTTCCATGCTTCAGCAACTCCTTTGTAAAGGATTTTTCCGTTAGCAATATTTAAACCTTTTTTCAATTCTTCGTTTTCTGCACAAGCTTTTTCCCATCCTTTGTTTGCTAATTGTACTGCATAAGGCAAAGTAGCATTAGTCAGAGCTAAAGTAGATGTATAAGGAACAGCTCCTGGCATATTAGCAACACAATAGTGTACGATATCGTCAATAATAAAAGTTGGATTTTCGTGAGTTGTAGGAGTACAAGTTTCGATACATCCACCTTGGTCAACTGCAACGTCAACAACAACAGTTCCCGGACGCATTAATTTAAGCATATCACGTGTAATTAAGTGAGGTGCTTTTGCCCCTGGAATTAAAACTGCTCCAACAATTAAGTCAGCATCTTTAATTGCTCTTGTAATATTATAATGATTAGACATTTCTGTATTAACGTTTGCTGGCATAATGTCATCTAATTGACGTAAACGTGGCAAACTTAAATCCATAATAGTAACCTGTGCTCCTAAACCAGCAGCCATTTTTGCTGCTTGAGTTCCAACAATTCCTCCACCTAAAACTAATACTTTTGCTGGTGGAACACCTGGGACACCACCTAAAAGAATTCCTCTTCCTTTTAATGGTTTTTCAAGGTATTTTGCTCCTTGTTGAATAGCCATACGACCTGCAACTTCAGACATTGGAACTAATAATGGTAAGCTGCGGTCTGTTTTTTCAACAGTTTCATAAGCTAAACAAACAGCACCTTTTTCAAGCATAGCGTGAGTTAATGGCTCAGATGATGCAAAGTGGAAATATGTGAATAATAATTGATCTTTTTTGATTAATGGGTATTCAGATGCAATTGGTTCTTTTACTTTAATGATCATTTCTGCAATTGCATAAACTTCCTCAATAGTTGGTAAAACTACAGCACCAGCCTGCGCATATTCTTCATCAGCAAAACCACTACCTAAACCAGCAGTAGCTTGTACATAAACTGTATGTCCATGTTTTTTCATTTCAGAAACACCAGCAGGAGTTAAAGCAACTCTGTTCTCATTATTTTTTATTTCTTTTGGAACACCTATTATCATTTGATATATTTTTTTGTTTTTTATTGAATTTGTTTTACAAAGCTACAGAGAGAGAATAAATTATGGTTTACTGATTAATAAATAAGAAAATATTATTTTATTTTTTACTTTTACAGAAAATTATTCTGTTTTGACCCATAATTTATTCTTCAAAAAGAAAAAAAAACTAAAAAATACTACTCTAATAAAACGTTTTCGTTATGGCTTTAGATGAAATTGACAAAAAAATCCTACGTCTTTTACAAGAAGATGCCCACTATACATTAAAAGACATCGCAAACAAAATAAATTTGTCTTTGACTCCGGTTCACGATCGAGTGAAACGTCTTGAAAAAGATGGGATTATAGAAAAATACGTTACGATTTTAGACAAGAAAAAACTCGGAAATAATTTAACAGTTTACTGTCAAGTTACGCTTACCAAACAGACTTATGATACTTCAGAAGGATTTAATCAATCAATTTTAAATTTACCAGAAGTTGTAGAGTGCAATTATGTTTCAGGAAATTTCGATTATATGCTTAAAATTATAATTCCGGATATGGAAAGTTATCATCATTTTCATCAAAAGAAATTATCTGTTTTACCAGAAGTTTCGCTTATAAATACCGTATTTGTGATATCAGAAGTAAAGAGTACAACCGTTTTGCCTATTTAATAAAAAACAAAAACCACCAAGTAAACTTGATGGTTTAAGTAAGTAGTTAGATTGAATTAATAATAAGTATAACGTCTTACCTTGGCAATATATTTTGCAATACGAATAACTTGATGACTATAACCGTATTCATTATCGTACCAAATATAAAGCACAATGTTTTTTCCATCTTTTGAAACAATAGTTGCATTGCTGTCATAAATGGAAGGAGCTGAAGTTCCAACGATATCAGATGAAACCAATTCATTGTTCAGTGAATATTTAATTTGCTCTACGAGTTCTCCTTCAAGAGCATATTTTTTCATGATTTTATTGATAGCAGTAATAGACGTTGCTTTTTTAACTTCTAAATTTAAAACAACTAAAGAACCATTAGGAACAGGAACCCGAATAGCATTTGAAGTTAATTTTCCCTCTAAAGACGGTAAAGCTTTTGAAACAGCATTTCCGGCACCAGTTTCAGTAATAACCATGTTTAAAGCAGCAGCTCTTCCGCGACGGTATTTTCTATGCATATTATCAACCAAATTCTGATCGTTGGTATAAGAATGAATAGTTTCTAAATGTCCTTTTACAACACCCAAAGTATCTTCAATAACTTTTAAAACTGGCGTAATGGCATTTGTTGTGCAGGATGCAGCAGAGAAAATATTATTCTCATCCGGATTATAATCATTATGATTTACCCCGTGCACAATATTTGGAACACCTTTTCCAGGAGCAGTCAATAAAACTTTATGAACCCCATTTGATGTTAAATGTCTTTTTAAAGCTTCTTCGGTTGTAAATGCTCCAGTATTATCAATTACTAAAGCATCATTGATTTCATATTCAGTATAATCAATTTCTTCAGGAGAATTTGCAGAAATAATATGAACCGTAGTTCCATTAATTATTAGCGCATTGTTTTTGGCATCTGCAATTACAGAACCCTGAAAATCTCCGTGAATGGAATCATGACGCAATAAAGAAGCACGTTTCTCTAAAGTTACAGCGTCATTTTTATCTCTGGTCACAATCGCTCTTAAACGCAATTGATTTCCTTTTCCGGTTTTAGACATTAATTCTCTGGCCAATAAACGTCCAATTCTGCCAAAACCATAAAGAACAACATCTTTGGGCTGAATTTCTTGTGAAGATTTTGATTTTTTCAATTTTTCAATTACAAAATATCTTGCGTCCGGATATTTCTCATCTTCTAAATGATATTCATAAGTTAATTTTCCAAGATCTATTTTCGCAGGCGGAAGATCTAAAGACAAAACAACTTTTGCGATTTCGACCGAATCGAAAATGGTGATAGGTTTACCCACAAATTCACCTGCATATTGATGAAGATTGATAATATCGCTGACATTTTTATCCAATAATTGGTTTTTGAATAAAACCATTTCTATGGATTTGTCATACCATAAATCACTTATCACTTTAATTAATTCGACACCAGCTCTTCTTCGGTCGACTTGTAATGATACCTCTTTTTGGTACAAAGAATTTTTGCTCATAATTTATTAAATTGAAATAATAAAACACTCACTTATTTTATAATTTTGCGCAAAAGTATCTATTTCAATCGATTTCGTAAACTATTTTAGGATTTATTTTTCAAAATAAAAAAGCCACCTTAATTTCTTAAGATGGCTTTTTTTAAAGTTTTCAGTCGCAGTCTCAGTTTACAGTTTCAAAGAACTGAATACTGTGACTGTAAACTGAGACTAAATAATAATTCTAAATATTTCTCCATTTTTATTGATCATTTCGATGCGTACACTTTGTCCTTCGTCTTTTTTATTTAAAAGTTTAGAAACAGTTTCAACATTTGTTGCTTTTACGTTATCGATGCTCAAAATAATATTTCCCTGTAATTCATTTTGATACTGCATTAAATTCTCATTGGTGATGTTTTTGATTTTTACACCATAATCAATTTTGAATTTCTTTTTATCAGCAGCATCAATATTTTCTAATTCTATTCCTTTAAATTCAGTGCTAAAAAACTCGTTTTTGCTTAAAGTAACCGGAACAGTTTTAGTTTTTCCATCTTTAATATAAGTTACTTTTACAACGTCATTTGGGCGTTTTGTATTGATGTAACCTGAAAGATCAGCAAAAGTCGAAATGTTTTGCTCGTCCAGTTTTACAATAATATCACCTTTAGTAAGACCTGCTTTTTCGGCACCAGAATTTTTAGAAACTTTATTAATGTAGAAACCTTGCGTTTCAGTAATTCCTAATTCTTTTGAAGCTGTACTGTTTAATTCACCGCCTTCAACGCCCAAAATTCCTCTTTGAACATTTCCGTATTCCATAATATCTTCAATAATTTTTCGAGCGATATTTGATGGAACTGCAAAAGAATATCCAACATACGATCCGGTCATAGATGAAATCATAGTATTGATTCCAATTAATTCACCTCTTGTATTTACTAATGCACCTCCAGAATTTCCTGGGTTTACTGCAGCATCAGTTTGAATAAAAGATTGAATTCCGCTTTGGTCTAAATTTCTGGCTTTCGCCGAAACAATTCCAGCAGTAACTGTCGAAGTCAAATTGTATGGATTACCAACTGCCAAAACCCATTCTCCAATTTTTACCGAATCAGAGTTTGCAAAAGCAGTATAAGGTAATTTTTCATCAGCACTAATTTTTAATAATGCGATGTCCATTTTAGAATCTGTACCAACTAATTTTGCTTTGTACGATTTTTTATTGTTTAGGGTAATTTCAATTTCAGATGCATCTTTAATAACGTGATTGTTTGTTACGATATATCCATCTTCAGAAATAATAACACCAGATCCGGTTCCTACTTGTTCTTGTTGCTGCTGTCCGCCATAACCGTAGAAAAATTCCATCATAGGATTACTGACTGTTCTTCTCGAAACATTTTTTACGTGAACAACCGTGTGAATCGTTTTGTCTGCAGCTTCAGTAAAATCAACTGCTTCACCAGGTAATCCAACGGTTCTTCCGTATGAATTAGGAGCCAGGGTAACAACAGAGTTTCCTTTTCCAAAAAAAGAATCACTGCCGTCAAATAATAACTTATAAGCACCAAGCGTAGTAGCTCCGCTTAGTAGTGAAACTAGAAATAAGGTTGAAAATCTTTTCATATTACATTTATGTTTTTGAGTTATTTAGGGATTTGTTTTTAACATTTATAACGTAAAATTATGCCAAAAAATTATTTGAAAAAATGGTTTAACTCTCTTTAACATTGATTAACATTTCATTAATTAATCTTCATAGATTCTTCGTACTTTTGTATTTCTTAATGAATAAAAAATGCAAGTAGAATTTTATAAATATCAAGGTACAGGCAACGATTTTGTAATGATCGACAACAGATCTAATTTCTTCCCAAAAGAAGATGTAAAGTTGATTGAACGCTTGTGCGACAGACGTTTCGGAATTGGAGCTGACGGCTTAATTCTGTTAGAAAATGATTCTGAAACTGACTTTAGAATGGTTTACTATAATTCAGATGGAAACCAAAGTTCAATGTGCGGAAATGGCGGCCGTTGTCTGGTAGCTTTTGCAAATCAGTTAGGAGTTATCGACGATAAAACTACTTTTATTGCCACAGATGGTTTACACCATGCATCAGTAGGAAATGATGCAATTGTTTCGCTTCAGATGATCGATGTTGATAAAGTGCAAAAAAATGACTCTTATACTTTTTTAGATACCGGATCTCCGCATCACGTGCAGATTGTTGACGATTTAGAACATTATAATGTAAAAGAAAACGGAGCAGCTATTCGTTACGGAGATTTATACGGAGAAAAAGGAAGCAACGTTAATTTTGTAAAAAAAGTAGATGATGATACTTTCTCTCTTCGCACTTACGAAAGAGGAGTGGAAGACGAAACTTTAGCCTGCGGAACTGGAGCAACAGCCGTAGCAATTGCCATGAATGCAATTGGACAAACAGACAAAACTTCAATCAACTTAAATGTTGAAGGAGGAAAATTAGTTGTTTCTTTCGATAAATTAGGAGATCATTTCACCAATGTTTTTCTAACAGGACCAGCAAAATTTGTTTTCAAAGGAACTATAGAAATTTAAAATTCCAAATTTTAAAAAAACAAATTCCAAATCCGAAATTGACAATCAGCAATCAAAAATCTAAAATCTGCAATCTAAAATGATCACACTCAAAGGCAAAACCATTTATCTGCGTGCACTTGAACCTGAAGATTTAGGGTTTGTGCATTCGATGGAAAATGATCAAAGCATTTGGGAAGTCAGCAATACCAATACGCCATATAGTCGGTTTTTGATTCGTCAATATCTTGAAAATGCACAACAGGATATTTATGAAGCCAAACAATTACGCTTGGCAATTTGTCAGGACGAAGATTTTCCGGCGATTGGATTGATCGATTTATTTGAATTTGATCCAAGAAATAACAGGGCAGGAGTTGGTATTGTCATTCAAAAAAATAAAAACAGAAGACAAAATATTGGTTCTGAGGCATTAGAACTTCTAATTAAATATTCTTTTTTTAATTTAAATCTGCATCAGCTTTATGCAAATATTAGTACAAATAATGAAGCAAGTATAGCTCTTTTTACTAAATTTGGTTTTGAGAAAATAGGAATTAAAAAAGACTGGATTTTGCTAAATAACCACTATCAAGACGAAGCAATCTTTCAGTTAATCAATAAAAACATTTAAACTAATAGCTTTGAAATTAAAAAAAATAATCACTCTAGCTGCCGTAGCCGTAATTTCTGTCCTACTGATTTACGGTTTTATTTTAATCAGCCAAATTTTTAGTGCTAATACAAAATTTGAAGAAAAAGAAGTTTACGTTTACGTTCCAACCGGAGCAAATTATACTGATGTAAAAAAAATATTAGAACCATATATCAAAAACTTTGACAATTTTGAACTGGTTGCCAGTAAAAGAAGTTATCCTGAAAATGTAAAATCAGGACGTTTTCTTTTGAAAAAAGACATGAATAACATTGACTTAGTTCGTGCAATGCGTTCAAATGTTCCGGTTAAATTAGCTTTTAACAATCAGGAACGTCTGGAGAATTTTGCAGGAAGAGTTGGTTCTGAAATCGAAGCCGACAGTTTATCTTTATTGAAAGCTTTTAGAGATCCTAAATTTTTATCAGACAACGGATTTAATGAAGAAAATGTTTTTGCTATGTTTATTCCAAATACATACGAAGTATATTGGAACACATCTGCAGAAAAATTCCGTGATAAAATGATCAAGGAATACCATAATTTTTGGACAGATAAAAGAATTGAAGAAGCAAAAAAACAAGGTCTAACTCCGGTTCAGGTTTCTATTTTGGCTTCTATTGTTCACAAAGAATCAGTTAAAAAAGACGAAAGACCTCGTATTGCGGGTGTTTACTTAAACCGTTTACGTTTAGAAATGCCATTGCAGGCAGATCCAACCGTTATTTATGCTTTAAAATTAAGAGACAATAATTTTGATCAGGTTATAAAAAGAGTTTTTTATAATGATTTGGTTATGAGATCTCCATATAATACTTACGTTAATATCGGGCTTCCTCCCGGACCAATTGCTATGGCAGATATTACAGCACTAGAAGCAGTTTTAAATCCAGAGAAAAACGATTACATCTATTTTTGTGCAAGCGTTGATCGTTTTGGTTACCATGAATTTGCTTCAAATTATGTAGAGCACACAAAAAATGCAAAAAAATATTCAGACTGGATTGCTAGTCAAGGCGTAACAAGATAGTTTTGAATTTAAAAGAATACCTTTTATTATCGGTTTTATTTATATTAAGCTTTCAATCTTTTTCTCAAAGTAAGATTGAAAGCTTTTTAACTCCATCGGATACCTTAAATAAAAAAAGACAAAACACAGTAATAGTAACTGAGACTGCTTTGGCTTCGGCTACTTTACTGGGTTTAAATCAAATTTGGTATGCCGATTATCCAAGATCAAAGTTTCATTTTATAAATGATAACAATGAATGGCTTCAAATGGATAAAGTGGGACATATGTATTCTGCTTATCATTTAGGAAGATTTGGTGCTGAAATGCTGAACTGGAGCGGTGCAACTCAAAAAAAACAATTAATTTATGGGGCAGGTTTAGGCTTTGCCTTTTTAACTGCAGTTGAAGTTTTAGACGGATATTCATCAGAATGGGGAGCTTCTCCGGGTGATATTATTGCGAATGCTACCGGAACAGGTTTGTATGTTTCTCAGGAATTATTGTGGAAAGAACAGCGTATTATTCCAAAATTTTCATTTCATACCACGCAATATGCAAGTATGCGCCCGAATCTTTTAGGGAAATCATTAAATGAGCAGTTTTTAAAAGATTATAACGGACAAACTTATTGGCTTTCTGTCAATGTTCATTCTTTTGCAAAAGAGAGCAAAATTCCGAAGTGGCTGAATGTTGCTTTTGGATATGGAGCCGAAGGAATGATTTCCGGAAATGTTCAGGACGATATTCCAATTTCGGTCGAAAATCCAGAAAGATACCGTAAGTTTTTTCTTTCATTTGATGTAAATTTAGCTAAAATTGACACAAAATCGCATTTTTTGAAAACTATTTTTTCTGTTTTTAACACAATAAAAATTCCGGCGCCAACTCTCGAATACTCCGCCAATAAAGGCTTTAAAGCACATGCGCTCTATTTTTAATTTCTGTTAAACTGCTGAATATCAGATTTTTTTGTTTTTCATTACCTTTGCACCGTAGAAATTTCAAAAAGGTGACAGCGTTTTGAAGAAAAACAATTTATGATAAAGAAGTGGTATTTTTATGCGAGTTTAATCGTTATTATTACATTTTTGAGTTTGGGTTTTAAACCCTTTAGTGTCGAAACCAAACCCTGGTTTCTAACAGAAAAAACAGATGGATCAGAATACATTTTTCCATCTTTAGAAAAGGATGATTATCCTAAAGTAAATCTAAACGTCCCATACACTGGAAATCATCTTATCGGTTTTAAAGAAGCAGTAGCTTTCAAAGAATCACAGGGAAAATACCGAATGGTAAATTCACTGGGTTACATGGGAAAATATCAATTTGGTTCAAAAGCATTACGCGCCATTGGAGTCAGAAATGAAAAAGACTTCTTAACAGATCCGGCATTACAAGAAAAAGCTTTTGTTGCGTTATTATCCAAAAACAAATGGATTTTACGTAATGAAATCGAAAAGTACGAAGGAAAAGTGATTAATGGTGTCGAAATTACAGAATCTGGTATTTTAGCAGCTGCGCATCTAGGAGGTGCAGGATCAGTAAAAAACTTTTTTAAACATGGAGGAAACAGGCATTTTAGAGATGCTTTCGGAACTTCTTTAAAAAGCTATATGCGAGATTTTGCCGGCTATGACCTTTCTTTTATTGAAGCAGACAGTAATGCGACAATAAACGATTAAAAACTAAAAAAAATCCCGAATCATAATTCGGGATTTTTTTTTGAATATTTTTAGTCAATTAAGATTTCTAAAATTTTAATAGCCGCTTCACTTATTTTAGTTCCTGGACCAAATACAGCTGCAGCGCCTGCATCAAATAAAAATTGATAGTCCTGAGCAGGAATCACACCGCCCACAATTACCATAATATCTTCGCGATCGTGTTTTTTAAGCTCTTCAATAACTTGAGGAACCAATGTTTTATGTCCTGCAGCAAGTGATGAAACGCCTAAAATATGAACATCATTTTCTACAGCCTGTTTTGCTGCTTCAGCCGGAGTTTGAAATAATGGGCCTATATCAACATCAAAACCTACATCGGCATAACCGGTTGCTACAACTTTTGCACCGCGATCATGACCATCTTGTCCCATTTTGGCAATCATAATTCTTGGGCGTCTTCCTTCTTGTTTTGCAAAAGCATCTGCTAATTGTTTTGCTTTTTCAAAACTCTCGTCGTTCTTTATTGCTGCACTATACACACCGCTAAATGATTTAATTTGCGCTTTAAACCTTCCGAAAATAGTTTCAAGAGCATCACTTATTTCGCCTAGTGTTGCTCTGTTTCTGGCAGCTTCAACAGCGATTTCTAATAAGTTTCCGTCTCCGGTTTTAGCACAATGAATTAATTTTTCCAGTGATTGATTTACTTTTTTAGTATCTCTTTTTGCTTTAATATCTTCAAGCTGCTCTATTTGCTGTTTACGAACCATTTGGTTGTCAACATCTAAAATATGCAGTGGATCTTCTTTTTCTAACCTAAATTTATTTACACCAACAATAATATCCTGTCCGCTGTCAATTCGAGCTTGTTTTCTCGCAGCCGCTTCTTCAATTCGAAGTTTCGGAATTCCGGCTTCAATCGCTTTTGTCATGCCGCCCAGTTCTTCAACCTCTTCAATTAATTTCCAGGTATTTTCTAAAATCTCATTCGTTAAAGATTCTACATAATAACTACCGCCCCATGGATCAACTGTTTTGGTAATTTTAGTTTCTTCCTGTAAATAAATTTGTGTATTTCGTGCAATTCTCGCCGAAAAGTCAGTTGGCAAAGCAATTGCTTCATCGAGTGCGTTGGTGTGCAAAGACTGTGTTCCGCCAAATGCTGCTGCAGTAGCTTCAATACAAGTTCGGGCTACATTATTAAACGGATCTTGTTCTGTTAAACTCCAGCCGCTGGTTTGGCAATGCGTTCTTAAGGCTAATGATTTATCGCTTTTTGGGTTGAATTGCTGTAATAGTTTTGCCCAAATCATTCGGCCAGCTCTCATCTTAGCAATTTCCATAAAATGATTCATTCCAATTGCCCAAAAGAAAGACAAGCGTGGAGCAAATTCATCAATTGTCATTCCAGTCGATAATCCAGTTCGAATATATTCTAAACCATCTGCTAATGTATAAGCCAACTCAATATCAGCTGTTGCTCCGGCTTCCTGCATATGATATCCTGAAATTGAGATAGAATTGAACTTCGGCATTTTTTTGCTCGTAAATTCAAATATATCGGCAATGATTTTCATTGAAGGTGTTGGCGGATAAATATAAGTATTACGCACCATGAATTCCTTCAATATATCATTTTGAATAGTTCCCGAAAGTTTGTTCAATTCAACGCCTTGTTCTTCTGCTGCCACAATATAAAATGCCATAATGGGTAAAACGGCACCGTTCATAGTCATGGAAACCGACATTTCATCAAGCGGAATTTGATCAAATAATACTTTCATATCTTCGACAGAATCAATAGCAACTCCAGCTTTCCCAACATCGCCAACAACTCTTTCATGATCTGAGTCGTAACCGCGATGTGTTGGTAAATCAAAAGCTATTGAAAGTCCTTTTTGACCCGCGGCAAGATTTCTTCTGTAAAAAGCATTACTTTCTTCTGCAGTCGAAAATCCGGCATACTGACGAATCGTCCAAGGACGACGAACGTACATTGTAGCGTAAGGTCCGCGTAAATTGGGCGTAAATCCAGCTCCGAAATCCAGAAACTCTAAATCCTCTATATCTTTTTCAGAATAGCTTTTTTTGAGTTCAATGCCTTCGGCGGTTGTGAAGTTATGAGTTATGGGTTTTGAGTTATGAATTTGTTCATTTAACTCATAACTTTTAACTTCTAACTTTATATGTTTAAGGTCTTTTCTCATTTTAAATTGGATGACTAACGAAGATTTTTAAGTAAATTAATCATATCATTCATTACTATATAATAAGGTAAATAATAAAACAATATTCCTAGCGCCATGGCTGTAATTCCAATAAAAATCTTTTTATAGTTTTTATATGTAATCCCGATTATCAAAAAAATTAAACAAGTAACTATCATAATTAATGATAATATCCAAAAAACAATAAAATAAAATCCCATTTTATTCTTGTTCAAGTCTTTCTTGTTCCAGCTTTTCAGCTAATCTTTTTTCTATAATTGGTGTAATTAATGTTTTTCTTGGTTTGATTTTTACAAAAGGAAACAACTCTAAATCATGTTTCATTCTGTCTTCTTTGTTCGGATATTTATTGGTGCCTAATAAAACTTCTTTTTTAGAATCGAATAATTCCTGTTCTTTAGCGGCACTTTCCTGAATTTTCTTTTTGATCGTTCCGTCGTTCAAAAGTTTCAGAAAACCTCCATCAGCTTCAATATCTTTAAATAAGTTTAAACTTTTTTCTGCCAATTGCATCGTTAAACTTTCAATATAATAACTTCCGTCAGCCGGATTATCGACTTTGTCAAAATAACTTTCGTGTTTTAAAACTAAAAGCTGATTTCTGGCAATTCTATCTCCAAACTCGTTGTCTTTATGATATAAAGCATCGTAAGGTAAATTAGCAACAGCATCGGCTCCGCCTAAAATTGCCGACATACACTCGGTTGTAGTACGAAGCATATTGACATTATAATCGTAAATGGTTTTATTTCGTTTGGTTGGCGTAACTAAAAAATGACAGTCTATATCAGGATTGTATTCCGTAGCTATTAATTTGAAAAGCATTCGCAAGGCACGAAGTTTTGCAATTTCAAAAAAGTAATTAGTTCCAACAGCTATTTCAAAAACGATTGGTTTTGTTGAAGTTGAGAAACGGTTTAAATATTCATTGGCATGCGCTAAACTGTAGGCAATTTGCTGGGTGATATTAGCTCCTGAATTTTGATACAAACCTAAATCTACACTAAGAAATGGAAGTTTGGTTTGGTTTGAAATTTTTTCAAGCGTTTCAAAATTATTTTTATCCGATGTTGTAAACCAGTTTCCGTCGCGGGCTAATTGTCCAATTGGATCTAAATTGCAATAAAATGTTGCGTTTTTTTGAGCAGAAATAGCATCCAGTTTTTTTACGAAATCG
The DNA here is from genome assembly GCF_002210235.1 of Flavobacterium sp. NLM. Classification (NCBI taxonomy): domain Bacteria; kingdom Pseudomonadati; phylum Bacteroidota; class Flavobacteriia; order Flavobacteriales; family Flavobacteriaceae; genus Flavobacterium; species Flavobacterium sp. NLM. Next base: position 48,226 of record NZ_LIAC01000022.1, on the reverse strand, counting down.
ATTGAGAGAAAACTCAAATGAAAATAAACAGTTCTATTTTCTAAAGGAAGATTTTCTAATAATTTTTGAATGTCGGTATTTTCGTTCTGGATCGTAAAACGTAAACTTTCGGCACCTCTTTCAATCGTATTTATTGCTCTGCTGATAGATTTTTCAACATCATGAACAAATATGTTTTGACAGATTTTAAATTCTGAAGCCTGAGTGTGAACAGCAGCACTTTTGGTAAATTCGTCGCTGTGATAAAAAGGTTTTACCTGAATATCTTCTGGAGAACTCCAAATTACGGTTTGGTTATAATCGGCTCCATCTAATTCAAACTGAATTTTTTGTTTCCATTGTTTGGATGAAATCGGATTAAAATCGTCGAATAGGTTAGTGGCCATTTAGTGTTTTTTGTGTTTATTCTTTATCTTGAATGGTATCTCCTTCAAACTGGATGATGTAAATATCTTCGCTGTCTTTTTTCATAAAGTACTTTTCGCGAGCATATTTTTCTATTTGTTCAGGATTTTTAAGTTGTTTGATCTGTTCCTGATCTTTCTTTATTTCTTCCTGATAATATTTTTTATTGTCTTGCAATTCATTAATCTGTCCGTCTAAAAAGCGATGATCAAAATAGGAGTAATTGTCTAAAAATAACATCCAGATTACAAAAAACAGCAAAACCCAGACATATTTATTGCCTAGATATTTGAACCACTTTTTGTCTTTATATGGATTTTTTATTTTCATTTTTTATAAACCTGTTATTTCTTTTGAATTCGATTGGTCTTTTTAGCCCCGATAGAGCCGGTATCCTTTTTATGGTTTCGTTTCTTTAACTATACCATAAAAAGATAAAGGCGAAAGCGGGAATCAGCTCCTAATTATTATGGTTTAAATTTACGATAAAAATTATGAAATTCTCTGATTAATTACAGCGCGAACTACATCAATTGCTACAGTATTGTATTTATCATTTGGGATAATAATATCTGCAAATGCTTTTGAAGGCTCGATAAATTGCTCATGCATAGGCTTTAACGTGTTTTGATAACGGTTTAAAACCTCGTCGATATCACGTCCGCGTTCTGAAATATCTCTTTTTAAACGACGAATTAATCTTTCATCAGAATCTGCATGAACGAAAATTTTGATATCAAAAAGTTCACGCAATTCCGGATTTGTCAAAATTAAAATGCCTTCAACAATCATAACTTTTCTTGGATGTGTTGAAACCGTATCGTCGGTTCTGTTATGCTGAATAAAAGAATAAACCGGCTGATCGATAGTTTCTCCCGCTTTTAAAGCTTTAAGATGTCTTACCAATAATTCAAAATCGATTGCACGCGGATGATCAAAATTAATTAAGGCTCTTTCGTCAAATGATAAATTATCGGTTTGTTTATAGTACGAATCCTGAGAAATTACACCTACTTCAGTGTCTGGTAATTCATTCATGATTTGGTGTACTACCGTTGTTTTTCCACTTCCTGTTCCTCCTGCAATTCCAATAATGAGCATAAAATTTTTGTTTGATATTTGTTTGGCAAAAATAATAATTTAACTGAATTGCTAAACATATAATGTAATTTAACCATATAAGTAATGTAAGTAAATTTAAGCAGCAAAATATTTAAGTAAAACAATACTTAACTGAACTTATATCACTTATATGGTGAAAAAATAAAAAATCCCGAAAGTAAACCTTCGGGATTTGGTGCAATCAGTATAGTTTAAAAAAATATTCTGAATTTAGTAAGCACTTGTAATTATTTGTTCTTCTTTGCTTTAATCATCATTTCAAGCTGATCCCAAAGTTCTTCTGGAATTGCTTCTAATAAATTGAATTGTCCTGCGCCTTTTAACCATTCGCCGCCGTCAATCGTAATTACATCACCATTTACATAAGCTGAAAAATCAGACACTAAATATGCTGCTAAATTGGCTAATTCCTGATGATCTCCAACACGTTTCAAAGGCACTTTTTTTGCCATATCAAACTTTTCAGAAAGATCTCCCGGTAATAATCTGTCCCAAGCCCCTTTAGTAGGGAATGGTCCCGGAGCAATCGCATTAGAACGAATTCCGTATTTTGCCCATTCTACAGCAAGACTTCTTGTCATGGCTAAAACTCCAGCTTTTGCAGTCGCACTTGGCACCACATAAGCAGAACCCGTCCAGGCATAAGTTGTTACAATATTTAAAATCGTTGCCGATGTTTGTTTCGTATCAATCCAGTGTTTTCCAAAAGCAAGCGTACAGTTTTTAGAACCTTTAAGTACGATATCTATAACAGTATCAAATGCATTTGCAGATAAACGTTCTGTGGGAGAAATAAAATTTCCGGCTGCATTGTTCAAAAGAACATCTACTTTTCCAAAAACTTTTAAAGTTTCCTGAAGCATATTTTCTACTTCTTCATAATGACGAACGTCACATTGAAGCGGTAAACATTTTCCGCCAGTTTCACTTTCAAGTTCGGCTGCAGTGGTTTTCAGCTTTTCTAAATCTCTTGAAGTTATCGCAACTTGTGCGCCTAATTCAAGAAAATATTTAGTCATTGCTTTTCCTAAACCGCTTCCGCCGCCTGTAACTACAATGACTTTCCCTTTTAAAGCGTCGTCACGTAACATTTTATCTGTATAGCTCATACTTTTCTTTTTTTACAATATTAATTAAAAAAATAGGATGCACGCATAATATTGTTATAAAATTTTGATAAACTTTATATATCACATAGTTTTTTTGCGGCAGATTCTAAAGTCAAATCGTCTTTGGCAAAGCAAAAACGTATTAATTTTTGATCTTTATGATCAGAGTAAAAAGTTGAAATAGGAATTGCAGCAACGCCGTGATTGATGATTAGGTTTTTGCAGAATGTAACATCATCTTCATCTGAAATATTAGCATAAGAAGCAACCTGAAAATAAGTTCCTTCGCATGGTTTTAATTGAAATTTGCTGTTTTTGAGAAGTTTTTGAAAGTAATCTCTTTTTTCCTGATAGAATTTTCCAAGTAAATTTACATCAACAACATCTAAATATTCGCTGATCGCAAATTGTGAAATACTATTGACACTGAAAACTAAAAATTGGTGCACTTTTTTGATTTCCTTCATTAAATATTCGGGAGCAATGGTGTAGCCAATTTTCCAGCCTGTAATATGAAATGATTTCCCGAAAGAAGAAACCACAATACATCGGTCTAAAAGAAAGCTTTTGGTATGTGCCGAAATATGTTTTTCTTCGAAAGTAATGTATTCATAAACTTCATCAGATAAAACTATAAGATCAGGATATTTTGAAAGTATTTTTTCAAGCTGAAGAAAATCAGCTTCATTTAATATTTTTCCTGTTGGATTATGCGGATTATTGATGATAATCATTCTGCTTTTATCCGAACAGGCTTTTTCGATTGTTTCCCAATTGGGCGTGTAATCGTCGTTTAGAGCCACACGAACTGGTTTTGCTTTGCAAAGTAAAACAGGAGATTCGTAAGAATCATAACTTGGATCGAGAATAATTACTTCGTCATTTTCTTTTACCAAAGCTAAAATTGAAGTAAAAATTCCCTGCGTTGCGCCGGCCGTAACCAAAAGTTCTAAATCAGGATTGATTGTTCTTTTATAAGAATCCTGAATCAGCTTTGCAATTTTATTCATCAATGGCGGATAACCTGCCATTGGAGTATATTGGTGTACATTTTCCTTTGATAATCGAGCAACAATATCCGTTAATCTTTCATCAACAGGAAAATTTGGAAATCCCTGTGAAAGATTTATCGCATTATATTCGGCTGCCATTTTTGACATTACCGTAAAAATGCTTGTGGTTACGTTTGGGAGTTTACTCATGTTGAAGTTTGATTTGGGAAAACTTGGAGTAATTATTTTGGAGAACTATTTACATACATAGGTGCAGAATAAAGAACTCTAACGTTTTTATTGTTTTGTTTTCCAGGACTCCATTTAGGAGACATTTTTAAAACACGAATTGCTTCCCTTCCTGTTTCGAAGCCAATATCTCTCAATATTCTAATATCGCTTAATGAACCATCTTTTTCTATGACAAAAGTGACATAAACCTTTCCTTTTAATTCTGGATTACTTGCAGGAATTTTAAAATTCTTCTCAACAAATTTATTGAATTCAATCATTCCTCCCGGGAAATCAGGTTTGATATCTATTCCAGCAGTATTGTAAACGCTATAATCATCATTAGGAACGTCGCCTTCTGGGTAAGCTTTATCAGTAGGTTCGTCAATTGTGAGAATATCGTCAGTTTTTGTTTTTGGAGTTTGAGCAAATGTATTTTGTACAAAACAAATTAAAATTAAAAGAAGAAACTTTTTCATCATGATGGTTTTAAAGTTAGTTTACATTTTATGAATAATAAAAATCGTCGGTCGATTATGTAAATCTACTTTTAATTTTTTCCAATCCGAAATTTTCATTGTTTTAATAAATTCTGTTGGCAGCGTAATATCAGTCGCAATACATAAATGAGTTGACGGATTTACAATTTGCAAAATATCTTCAACTAATTTATTATTTCTATAAGGCGTTTCAATAAAAATCTGTGACTGGTTTTTATCCTGAGATAATTTCTCAAAATGTCTCAATGCCGATTTTTTTTCGTCTTTATCAATTGGTAAATAGCCATTGAAAGTAAAACTCTGACCGTTCATTCCAGAAGCCATCATAGCCAATAGGATAGAAGAAGGGCCGACTAAAGGCACAACCTGAATTCCTTTTTCATGTGCCAATTTTACAATTACAGCGCCGGGATCAGCAACGCCCGGACATCCGGCTTCGCTCATTAATCCCATATTTTTTCCTTCTAACAAAGGTTTTATAAAATCTAAATGTTCGCTTGGTTCTGTTCTTTTATTTAGGGTAAAAAGTAACAATTCAGACTGCTTCTTTTCTGGATAAACTGCTTTTATAGATTTTCTGGCTGTTTTATCATTTTCAACAATATAATGGTCAATAAGTTCTATTGCTCTTCTTACGGTTTGTGGTAAAACATCCATCGGATCGCTTTCGCCCATTGTGGTTGGAATTAGATAAAGTTTTCCTAGAAGTTTCATTTTGAGATATTTTATAAATTAAAACAAAAAATGTATTTCAATTATATATTAAGGTATAATTGAAATACAAATTTAATTATGAATGTTTTTCGATAAGTTTTTGGGCAATTATTTCAGAGACTTCGTCTAGCATTTGATATACATTATCAAATCCGTTAGCGACTCCATAATATGGATCTGGAACATCTACATTTTCGTCTGGAAATAATTCGTTCAGAATAAGACGAACTTTGTTTTTATGTTCAGGAGTTTTAGCAAGATGAAGAACATCACGCAAATTAGAACTGTCCATAACGTAGATATAATCGAATTCGTCAAAATCAGAAGCTTTAAATTGTCTTCCTTTTTGACCGTCAATACATAAACCGTTTTTTTGAGCGACAGCAATCGAACGTTTGTCTGGGGCGTGGCCAATATGCCATGATCCTGTTCCGGCAGAATCAACAATAAATTTGTCTTTAGGTAATTTTGATGCTAAAATTCCTTCTGCTAAAGGAGATCTGCAGATATTTCCTAAACAAACCATTAAAACTTTTACTGGCATGATTCGCGTTTATAGCGTTAGTTTTTTGTTGATGTCTTCGACAAATTTTTTGAATTGTTTGTCTGTTGAAACTAAATTATCAACGGTTTTACAAGCATGTAAAACGGTAGCGTGATCGCGGTCTCCAATTTGTGAACCAATGTTTGCCAAAGATGCTTTTGTGAATTTCTTTGCAAAAAACATAGCCAATTGTCTTGCCTGAACAACGTGTCTTTTTCTGGTTTTAGATTGAAGTGTTTCAATATCCAGCTGAAAATAATCAGACACAATTTTTTGGATATAATCAATAGAGATTTCTCTCTTTACGTTTTTAACAAATTTCTCAACTACACTTTTCGCTAATTCAATCGTAACTTCTTTTTTGTTGAAAGAAGACTGAGCGATTAACGAGATAATAGCACCTTCTAATTCTCTTACGTTAGACTTGATATTCCGTGCAACATATTCTAAAATATCTTCTGGCATATCAACACCATCGCGATATAAAATGTTTTTTAAGATCGAGATACGGGTTTCGTAATCAGGCTGGTGCAATTCTGCAGACAATCCCCATTTGAAACGAGATAACAAACGCTGTTCAATATCCTGCATGTCTACAGGAGCTTTGTCAGATGTTAAAATTACCTGCTTTCCGTTTTGGTGCAAATAGTTAAAAATGTGGAAAAATACGTCCTGAGTTCCTGATTTTCCAGATAAAAACTGAACATCATCAATAATTAAAACGTCGATTAATTGGTAAAAGTGAATGAAATCGTTACGATTATTCTTTTTAACCGAATCAATATATTGTTGTGTGAAAATTTCGGCAGAAATATATAAAACCGTTTTTTCAGGATATTTGTCTTTTACTTCAACACCAATAGCATGCGCTAAGTGTGTTTTTCCTAAACCAACTCCTCCAAAAATCAATAACGGATTAAATGAAGTTCCTCCAGGTTTGTTGGCAACAGCCATACCTGCAGAACGAGCTAAACGGTTTGAATCTCCTTCAAGGAAATTATCAAAACTGTAATTAGGGTTTAACTGAGATTCAATTTTTAAATTTCTGATACCAGGAATTACAAACGGATTCTTAAGTTCAGGATTTAAGTTTTTAAACGGAGCGTCAACTTCTTGCGGTTTCATAGGAACTCTGTTAGAACTTGGCAGCTGCTCGGTAAACGGCTGTTTATTTCCATAAGTGTTCTCCATTTTAATTTTATAGAGTAACTTTGCGTTTTTTCCCAGTTCTTTGGTAAGTGCAACTTTCAATAATTTTACGTAATGCTCTTCGAGCCATTCGTAGAAAAATTTACTTGGTACTTGAATATATAACGCGTTGTCGGTTAGCTCAACTGATTTGATTGGTTCAAACCAAGTTTTGTATGCCTGATCTTGAATATTGTCCTTTATAAAAGACAAACAGTTTTCCCATACCGATTGAGCAGTTTTAGTCATAGATTCAAATAAATTTTTTTATTATTGATAAAGATTCTCCTGTAAAATAGGAGCAAAATTTTTCCGTTTTTCAGGATAACAAATATGTGAACAAATTTCTGTAAAAAAAAATATTTTGGTATCTAATTTTATAAAAAAATGTTGTAAGAGAACTTCAGTAAGTTTAAATTTTTTAATGTATAAATAATGAAAAATCATCAAACGCAAGTGCGTGTTCGTTACTCCGAAACTGACCAAATGGGGGTTGTTTATCACGGAAATTATGTGCCTTATTTTGAAATTGGACGCGTGGAATGGCTTAGAAATAAAGGGATTTCGTATGCAAGTATGGAAGAAAGCGGAATTGGGCTTCCAATTGTTTCGATGCAGATCAACTATAAAAAATCAGCCCGTTATGATGAGCTTTTAACAATTCATACAACATTCAAAAGTCAGTCATCTGTTAAGATCGAATTCGACTGCGAAATCTATAATGAAGCAAATGAGTTATTAACAACCGCAGTGTTTATTTTAGTATTTATTTCGTTAAAAACAGGTCGTCCAACTGCCCCTCCAGATTATATTTTGGAATTGTTTAAAACGCTAACGTAATTGTTAAAACGAAGGATGTTTTTATACTAAATTACACAATTTTAATATCGATTTCAAACATTAAATCAAAAATGTCGAATATAGATTCGGCATTTTTTTTTCGTGTTTTAGTCATTATTTTGCCAATTGGTAGTCCCGAATCTTCATCGATTTCCATTTCCTGAGAAATTATGTCAAGCTTTTTTTCTTTTATAACACGCATTACTTTGTTCATGTTTTTATAATCAAAAGAAATTAAAAACTGAACATCAATTGTTTTTTCAACAATTTCGCAAACTTCTAATGTCATTTGTGCCGTTGTTCGATAAGCAGCGATCAGGCCGCCAACTCCTAATTTTGTACCGCCAAAAATACGAACCACAACTATAAGGATATTGGTTACGCCAAAAGATTGTATTTGTCCATATATAGGTGCACCGGCAGTATTACTTGGTTCTCCATCATCATTAGCCCGATACGAAATTTTTGGAGCCGTCCCCAATTGATAAGCGTAACAATAATGAACAGCATGCGGATGGAGTTTTCTTAAGTCCTCAATAATAGGTTTTACTTCATCCTCATTTTCTATAGGAAATGCATAGCCAAAGAATTTACTCCCTTTTTCCTTAAAAAGAACTTCTTCAGATGCACTGGCAATGGTTTGATACGTATCGTTATATTCCAAATCTAATATTCTAAATTGTTTTTTTAGCCACAGATTAAAAGGATTCACACAGATTTTACCTCAAACAAAGAAATCCTTTTAATCTTTTTAATCTGTGGCAAAATATTTTATAGGACTCCTAAAAATATTATAGTATGTTTTTATCAAACAAATCAACAACATCTTCCTGCCCAACTTGTAAATTCCATACATGAAGACCTAAAGCAGCAGCAGCATCTGTGTTATCTTTTTTATCATCAACAAATAACGTTTGCTCAGGAATTAAATTATGCTCGTCAATTAAATGTTGAAACGACTCCGCATTTGGTTTTCGTTTTCTAATTTCAAAAGAGAAATGAACTTTCTCAAAACAATTGTAGAAATCAGTATAAAAAGGAATACCAACCGTTTTTTCAAAAGTAGCAATATGAATAGCATCCGTATTACTTAATAAAAACAAACGATATTTTTTTGAAAGCTCTTTTAAGAAATCCAATCGATAAGAAGGAAAATCAGCTAAAACCGCATTCCAGGCTTTCAGGATTTCTTCAATAGAAGCATTAGGAAGCTGTTTTTGAAATCCGCCTATAAAATCATCATACGAAACATCTCCCGTTTCATACAATAAATTCAAGCGGTCAAGTTCAGCGTTCCATTCTGTCAAACCTAAATTTTGCAATCCTGAAATCGTTCCTTGTTTGTCTAAATTGATGAAGATATCTCCAAAGTCAAAAATTATCGTATCAATCATTATTTCTTATGTATATTAATTCGTCGTTTTGAATATAAGTTTTAATGGCATTTTTCTTTTGAAGTTTTGGTGCTTTTGTGCCTTTTTCAAAAGTATTTTTTCCAACAAAAATTCTTGCTTCATCCCAAATATTCTGATCTATAAAAGACTGCAAAGTTTGTCTTCCGCCTTCAATAATTATAGATTGAATTTGATGCTGATATAAAACAGATAAAATATTCTCAATCAGGTTTTCATTGAAATCAATCTTTTCAAAAATCGTGTTTTCTGTCGAAACATTCTCCTCCCATTTCGAAAATATAATCGTTTTTACACTCTCATCAAAAACAAAACTATCTTTTGAAATTCGGTTGTTTTGATCTAAAATCACCCGAACCGGATTGTTTCCTGACCAATCACGAACATTTAATTTCGGATTATCATCAACAACCGTCTGTGTCCCGGCTAAAATAGCCTGTTCTTCACTTCGCCATTTATGAACCAATTGTCTGGAATATTTGTTAGTTATCCAAATCGGTTTGCGTTCCTGATCTTCTGCTTTTTCGGGAGCTAAAAATCCGTCCTGACTTTCTGCCCACTTTAATATAATATAAGGTCTCTTTTTTTGATGAAAAGTAAAAAAGCGCTTGTTGAGTTCGTTACATTGGTCTTCTAAAATGCCCATGGTTACATTTACTCCTGCTTCAACGAGTTTTTTAATTCCTCTTCCGGCTACTTTTTCATTTGGATCAACCGTTCCCACAACCACATTCGGGATTTCGTTTGCAATAATTAAATCACAGCAAGGCGGCGTTTTCCCAAAATGAGAGCAAGGTTCTAAACTAACATAAATTGTTGCTTTTTTTAATAGCGATTTATCTTTTACAAATCGAACCGCATTTACTTCGGCGTGTGGTTCTCCGGCTTTTTTGTGCCAGCCTTCACCAATAATTTTATCTTCATAAACAATTACACTGCCTACCATGGGGTTTGGATAAGTTGTTCCAAAACCATTTTTAGCAAGTTCAATGCATCGTTTGATATATTTCTCATGTATTTTCACCCTGCAAAAGTAATTATTTTTGAGTTTTGAGTCTAATATTGCAATTATTGTTGTGAAACAAAACAAAATGTTATGAAACTATCGGAAAAGTATTTTTATTTTTGTAGATACAAGTGAAAAAATAAAAATGAGAAATTGGGTTATCAGAAAAATTAAAAAAGAAGACAATCAGGCAGTTGCGAAATTAATACGATCCGTTTTTGACGAAATGGAGATTCCAAAAGTGGGAACCGCTTATGAAGACCCATATTTAGATTTAATGTTTGAAGAATACAATAAACCGCAATCCGTCTATTTTGTAGTTGAAAGTGAAGGCGAAATTTTAGGCTGTGCCGGAATTGCGCCATTAGAAAATGGAGATTCAAAAATTTGTGAATTGCAAAAAATGTATTTTTTACCAGAAGTCCGCGGATTAGGAATTGGAAGTAAAATGATGGATGAATGTCTAAATGAAGCAAAGAATTTTGGTTTTGAAAAATGTTACATAGAAACAATGCCGTTTATGCACGCGGCACAAAAATTATATAGAAAATCAGGTTTTGAATATTTAGATGCGCCAATGGGGTGTACCGGGCATAATTCTTGCCCAGTATGGATGTTGAAAGATTTGCAGAACTAATTAATAAATTGATTTTGTAAAATACTTATATGAAGAATAATTAGCTTTGGCTGAAAAATAATACGCAATAAACGCAATGAAAATCAAACAATATCGTACTCAGTTTATTAAAGAGTTATCTCCTTTGTACGATGCGTACGAAGCAGAAAGTTTTTTCTATTTAATTCTAGAAGATAAACATAAACTGCGTCAAATAGATTTAGCTTTAAATCACGAATTATTTTTTTCTGAGTCTGATTTTGCTGTTTGGGATTTATTATTAGCACAGCTGAAAAGAGAAGTTCCAATTCAGTATTTATTAGGTAAAACCAGTTTTTACGGTTTAGAATTTGAAGTAAACGAAAATGTTTTGATTCCCAGACCGGAAACGGAAGAATTGGTCGAATGGATTATTAACGAAAATAAACCGCTCGACAAAACGAAAAAACTAAAAATTCTTGATATCGGAACCGGAAGCGGATGCATTGCTATTTCACTGGCTAAAAATCTGCCAAATGCAGATGTATATGCTATTGATGTTTCAAAAAAAGCAATAGAAACGGCAAAACGAAATGCAAACAGAAATAAAGTAGATGTTACTTTTATGTTTCAGGATATTTTAGAAACACAAGAATTGAAATGTCAGTTTGACGTAATTGTTTCAAATCCGCCTTATGTGCGAAATCTTGAAAAAGAAGAAATAAAGAAAAATGTTCTCGATTACGAACCGCATCTGGCATTATTTGTAGATGATAATGATGCGTTGGTTTTTTATAGAAAAATAGCCTCTTTGGCACATAATAATCTCTTGGAAAACGGACAATTGTATTTTGAAATCAATCAATATTTAGGAAAAGAAATGATCGATTTGCTAGGTAAAATGGATTTTATAAACATCGATCTTCGTAAAGATATTTATGATAACGACCGCATGATTTCCTGCAAGGTTTCCAAAACCTTGTAGGTATTTTATTCAATAGAAAAAAAATGAAATTACAAATTAGGAATTTTAATGCACATCAAAGATCTGAAAGATTTGATATCGAAATTCCTTCTGACAATTCTTCAGATTTTAAAGATTTCCTATGTTGATTTTGAGTTTGAAGAAAAACCAGAATATAACATTACTGCAAAAATTTTTCTCAATGAAAATAATTTGAAATTAGACGATTTTAACTTTGTTTATTTCAAAAATGTAAATTTAATTTTCTTCAGATTCATTTATCAATGGGGAATAATTGATTTGAAAAACAGAAGATTGAAAAGAAATATAATTGATTACTCCTTAGATTTTCCTTTTTTTTATTTACATCAAAACTGTATTTTAATTGTAGATGATCTATTTGCTGAAACTACAACATTTGATGGTGAGACAGTAGATAGAATTCCAAATGAGCAGCCTCATGAAATAATTGAGTTCGAGGATTATTTTGATTTTGATATAATAGGAGTTGAAAAAAGAAAACTTATGAAAACTATTTCAGATTCCTGCAAGGTTTCCAAAACCTTGTAGGTTTAAATTATATAGACGATGAAAATAATACCTACAAGGTTTTGGAAACCTTGCAGGAAACGTGAAGATTACTCGTAACGCAAAGCCTCAATTGGATCTAATTTCGAAGCTTTAATTGCAGGATATAAACCGGAAACAATAGCAACAATAAAACTGGTTGCAAAAGCAGCAAATATCGCTTTCCATGGAATTACAAAAGCAAAATCCATTATTCCGGCAAATGCACCGCCAACAACAATTCCTAATATAATCCCAATCAAACCTCCGATTTGACCAATCAATAAAGTTTCAATAAAAAACTGAACTGAAATTGTAACCTTTGTCGCACCCAATGCTTTACGAACGCCAATTTCTCGCGTGCGTTCAGTAACCGAAACAATCATAATATTCATTAAAGCAATTGACGAACCTAGAATAGTGATAACAGAAATAATCCAGGCAGCCCAGCCTAAATATTGTGTAATTCCTAAAATTCTGTTGATCAAGTCATCGCTTCGGCCAATTCCAAAGTTATTATCCCGAACCGGACTTAATTTTCGAACTCTTCGCATCGTACTTGTCGCATTATCAACAGCTTGGTCTAGAAGTTCTTTTTTAGAAACCATAATACTTATCGTGTAGTTAATATTTGGAGCCGTAAATAATGAACGCGCCACCTGAATAGGAATCAAAACGCGTAAATCCTGACTGTTTCCAAATGTTGAACCTTTTTCTTTTAAAACGCCAATGACTTTAAAACGTGCACCGCGAATCGAAATTATTTTATCAATTGGGTTCACATCTTTCAATAAACCTTTTTCAAAATCAGAACCCACAACGCAGGAATACGTATTGTTGTCAATATCAAACTGATTAAAAGAGCGTCCTAAAGTAGTTTCTAAACCGGAGTTTGAAATAAAATGTTCATCAACGCCTACAACTGTAATTTCAGGATCTGTTTTGGTGTCTAAATATTTTACTTCTGCTTTTGAAGTTGCTGTAAATGAAAGAGAAGTTTCGGTAAAAGGATATTTGTATTTGTTTTTAAAAGCAACCGCTTCAGGATAAGAAATAATTGGATTTATGATTTCACGTTCGTTTCCGCCGCGGTTACGAACTGTATTTTCATATTGATTGATGTTAAAAGTATTCGCTCCCATCGAAGCAAAATTGGTCGAAACCGTGTTTTCAAGTGCCGTTACAACAGTTAAAATTCCAACCAAAGCGGTAATTCCGATAGCAATAATTAAAACGGTAAGAATGGTTCGCAGTAATTGAGTTTTGATAGAACCAAAAGCAATTCGGATATTTTCTTTAAATAATTTTAGCATCATGACCAATTTGTCACGAAAATACGGTTTTTGTTACAAGTTTGTTTTCGAACCGCTATTATTTATTTTAAAAAGTAAGATATTTGCAGTCGATTTTAAATTAAATCGAAAGTTGGAAAGCCATAAAGTCGAAAGTGTAAAACCAACAATCAAAAAATCTAAAAATAAAATAATTTTAAAGGTTTAGGTTTTAGATCTCAAAGAAATCTAAAATCTAAAATCAACAATCTAAAATAAAAAAAGATGGCTTCAAAACCAAGCATTCCACAAGGGACAAGAGATTTTTCGCCTGCCGAGGTGTCAAAACGTCAATATATTATTCAAACGATAAAAACTAATTTTGAAAAATTTGGTTTTCAGCCGATAGAAACTCCCTCGTTTGAAAACTCAGATACTTTGATGGGGAAATATGGAGAAGAAGGAGATCGTTTGATTTTTAAAATCCTGAATTCAGGAAACTTTTTCTTCAATAAAAATAAAATTGAATTACCGGAATCTATAGAATCACTGCAAGTTAATTCTGCCGAAACTATTGATTTAAGCCAAAGAATTGAACTGAATAAATTTACAGGAAGAATTTCAGAAAAAGCATTGCGTTACGACTTAACAGTTCCGTTTGCAAGATACGTTGTACAACACCAAAACGAAATTGAATTTCCTTTTAAAAGATACCAGATTCAACCAGTTTGGAGAGCTGACAGACCACAAAGAGGACGCTACAGAGAATTCTATCAATGTGATGCCGATGTTGTGGGGTCAACTTCACTTTGGCAGGAAGTAGAATTGGTTCAGTTGTACGATACTGTTTTTACATCTTTAGGTTTAGAAGGCGTAACAATCAAAATTAATAACAGAAAAATTTTATCTGGAATCGCTGAAGTTATTGGTGCTTCAGATAAATTAATTGATTTTACAGTTGCTCTTGATAAATTAGATAAAATTGGAGAAGACGGTGTAAAGAAAGAAATGATCGAAAAAGGTATTCCTGAAACAGCGTTGGTAAAAGTACAGCCGCTTTTTAGTTTTACTGGAACTTTTGCAGATAAAATTAAGCAGCTTTCAGAATTATTAGCTTCATCAGAAGAAGGAATGAAAGGTGTTGAAGAATTGAAATTTATATGTGACAATGTTGCAGTTTTAGGATTGTCAAGCGCAATTTTAGATCTTGATGTGACTTTGGCACGTGGATTAAATTATTATACCGGAGCTATTTTTGAAGTTGGAGCTCCAAAAACGGTTTCAATGGGTTCTATTGGCGGTGGCGGAAGATACGACGATTTAACGGGTATTTTTGGTTTGAAAAATATGAGCGGTGTCGGAATCTCTTTTGGATTGGACCGAATTTATTTAGTTTTAGAAGAATTACAATTGTTTCCGGAAACTGTTGCAGCGACTTCAAAAGCAATATTTATCAATTACGGAGATAAAGAAGCTTTGTATGCATCAAAAGCCATTCAGAAATTAAGACAAGAAAATATAAAAGTAGAATTGTATCCGGATAATGTAAAAGTTGGGAAACAGTTTCAATATGCAGATAAACGCTTGATTCCGTTTGCAGTAATTGCAGGCGATCAGGAAATTGCATCAAACTCTTACGCCTTAAAGAATTTAGTGACAGGCGAGCAGATTTCAGTTGATTTCGAAGGATTGAAAAAAGCTTTGTTAAGTTAAACTGTCTTAGGGCGGAGTTTTTTTTGCCACAGATTATATAGATTAAAAGGATTTTTTTCACGCAGATTAGGCAGATTTTAGCAGATTTAATTTGATTTTTATATTAAATAATCTGCTTCAATCTGCCTAAATCTTTTTTAAATCTGCGTGAAATAAAATTTTTTAGTAACAAGCAAATAGATTTCAACGAATAGAAAAAAAAACTTTTTTAGTTAACTATTTGGAACGAAGGTTTTTGCCTCAGATTGCCGAGATTTAAAGGATTTTCTTTTTAAATCTCTATGTGAAATAGTTGCTGGTAAAGAAAAAAAACTTTTAATTTGCCGACCTTAAGTTACAAGTTACGGGCGTAGTTCAAGGGTAGAATAGCGGTCTCCAAAACCGTTGATGGGGGTTCGAATCCCTCCGCCCGTGCAATATTTTTTACCGCAAAGAGCACAAAGGTTTTTGCCAAAAATACTTAAAAACATAAAGTTCGCAAAGCTAAATCAATACAAAGCTTTTCGAACTTTGCCTTTTTTAAAAAAGTTTAAGAGTAAAAAAACTTAGCGTTCTTTGCGCTATTTTTCAAGATAAAAAAGCATAAAAAAAAAGCTTCGTCTCTGTAGGCGAAGCTTTTTTTAATATAAGGTAAACTTGAATTAATAATTATTTAGAGGCCTTAGCCAACCCTTAAATTCAATTTTGATAGGTAATAAATTTTTGTTCCCAATTTGGATACCAAAGATACGACAAACTAAATCGTAATAGTCTTAAAATTATAATAAATTTTTATTGCCTATTTTCGGTTTTTAAAACTCTCATAATTAATAAAGTGACAATTTGACATTTTATAAGATTTGGCAGTACTTTTGCAATCCAACAGAAAGAAATAAAAATGAAGTTTAAGAATATTTTTAAAAATAAAAGTAATATGACTACGGAAAATACAGAATTCGATCAGGAATTAGATGATGTAACGTTAGAGAACAATGCCAACGGTGAGCAGTTAATTGTTGAAGAATTAAGTGTTGAAGAGCAATTAGCTCAAGACTTGGCAAAGGAAAAAGATAAGTTTTTGAGATTATTTGCCGAATTTGAAAATTACAAAAAAAGAACTTCAAAAGAGCGCATTGACTTGTTTAAAACTGCAAATCAAGAAGTTTTGTTAGCAATGCTTCCTGTTTTAGATGATTTTGACAGAGCAATGGTAGAAATCAACAAATCTGAAGATGAAAATTTAACTAAAGGTGTTGAATTGATTCATGAAAAACTAAAAAGCACTTTAGTAACTAAAGGTTTAGAGCAAGTTGACGTAAAAGCAGGAGATGCTTTTAATGCTGATTTTGCTGAGGCAATTACCCAAATTCCAGCTCCGTCTGAAAAATTAAAAGGGAAAATTGTTGATGTTATTGAAAAAGGATACAAATTAGGAGACAAAATTATTCGTTTCCCTAAAGTAGTAATCGGAAACTAAAAAATGCAAGTAAAATTCTAAAGCCCAATTTTTAATGTTGGAATTTGGAATTTGTGATTTGGAATTTAAACCTAACTATGAAAAAAGATTTTTACGAAATACTAGGCATTTCAAAAAATGCTGACGCTGCCGAAATAAAAAAAGCATATAGAAAAAGTGCGCTTAAATACCACCCTGATAAAAATCCAGGCGACAAAGAGGCAGAAGAAAACTTTAAATTAGCTGCTGAAGCTTATGAAGTTTTAAGCGATCCACAGAAAAAAGCTAAATATGATCAGTACGGACATCAGGCATTTGATGGTTCTGGCGGATTTGGCGGTGGTCACGGCGGTATGAATATGGATGACATTTTCAGCCAGTTTGGTGACATTTTTGGAGGAGGATTTGGCGGTTTCGGAGGCGGAGGCGGAGGTCCTCGCCGTGCTAAAGGAAGCAATCTTCGAATTAAAGTAAAACTTACTTTAGAAGAAATTGCAAATGGTGTTGAGAAAAAAGTAAAAGTAAAACGTAAAGTTCAGGCAAAAGGTGTAACGTATAAAACTTGTACGACTTGTAACGGTCAAGGTCAGGTAATGCGTGTAACTAATACCATTTTAGGAAGAATGCAGTCAGCATCAACTTGTCCTACTTGTGGTGGTTCTGGTCAAATTTTAGATAAAAGACCTTCTGAGGCAGATGCACAAGGAATGGTTCAGGAAGATGAAACAGTATCAATCAAAATCCCGGCAGGTGTTACTGACGGAATGCAGTTGAAAGTTTCAAACAAAGGAAACGATGCGCCGGGAAATAGTATTCCGGGAGATTTAATTGTTGCCATTGAAGAAGTTGAACACGAATTTTTAAAACGTGAAGGTGAAAATATTCATTTTGATTTATACATCAGTTTCCCGGAAGCAGTTTTAGGAGTTTCAAAAGATATCGAAGCCATCAACGGAAAAGTTCGTATTAAACTGGAAGAAGGAATTCAATCTGGAAAAATCCTAAGATTAAAAGGAAAAGGAATTCCAAGTTTAAACGGTTACGGAAGCGGAGATTTATTGGTTCACGTAAATGTCTGGACACCAAAAACATTAAACAAAGAACAAAAACAATTCTTTGAAAATGCTTTAAACGATGAGCATTTTGCGCCAAGTCCAGAGAAATCAGAAAAATCATTTTTTGAAAAAGTAAAAGATATGTTCTCATAATCTAAACTTTTCTAAAATGTTTAAATAAATTCAAAACCCATTCTAAACATAAATAGAATGGGTTTTTTGCGTATTATTATGCAGATTCGCTAGTAATTATTTACTTTTACAGACTGTTGGTAAAAATAACAAAAGCCAGCGCAAGAAAATCCAAAAAAACAAAATGAGCAACTTACTCGAAGTACATAAAGTCGTAAAACAATATGGCGATTATGTAGCGCTTAACGAAGTTTCATTAAATGTGCCAAAAGGCAGTATATATGGACTTTTAGGTCCTAATGGAGCTGGAAAAACTTCCCTAATCAGAATCATCAATCAAATTACAATGCCAGACAGCGGCGAAGTAATTTTAGATGGAGAAAAACTGCACCCAAAACACGTGCAGACAATTGGTTATCTTCCCGAAGAAAGAGGATTATACAGCTCGATGAAAGTTGGGGAGCAATGTTTGTATCTCGCACAAATGAAAGGACTTTCTAAAGCCGAAGCCAAAAAACAATTGGATTATTGGTTTGATCGTTTAGGAATTCAGGGCTGGTGGAATAAAAAAATTCAGGAGCTTTCTAAAGGAATGGCGCAGAAAATTCAGTTTGTAGTTTGTGTTTTACATAAACCAAAATTGTTAATTTTTGATGAGCCTTTTTCAGGTTTTGATCCCGTAAATGCCAATGTTATAAAAGATGAAATTTTGGCATTAAAAGAGGAGGGAGCAACTATTATTTTTTCGACACACAGAATGGAAAGTGTAGAAGAACTTTGCGACCATATTGCTTTAATTCACAAATCAAATAAACTGATTGAAGGAAAAGTGGGCGATGTAAAACGCCAGTTTAAAACCAACAGTTTTGAAGTGGGAATCCTGACCAATAATGTTGAAGGTTTGATGTACGATATTACACAAAAGTTTACTGTTTCACAGGCGAATTTTAAATCCTTAAACGACGATTTAAAATTAAATATTCAAATAGGAAATGCAGCACCAAACGAATTATTAAATGTCCTGACACAACGCGGACAAGTAACGCATTTCGTAGAAAAAATTCCAAGTGTACATGATATTTTTATTCAAACTGTTACAGAGAATAAAGTTTAGATTTCAGATTTTAGATTTTAGAGTGAAAAACTAAAATCTAAATCGGCAATCTAAAATCAACAATCTAAAATCTAAAATTATAAATGAGCATCATTTCGTTGATTATAAAAAGAGAATTTATTGCCAAAGTCCGCAATAAATCTTTTGTTGTCATGACTTTTTTGAGTCCGCTTTTGTTTGTTGCGATAGCCGTTTTTATAGGTTATTTGAGCACAATGAAAGCCGAAACAAAACGCATCGCTATTCATGACGAAACCGGACTTTTTGCTGCAGATTTTTTAAAGGAAAATAAAAAAGGTGCCGAATTCAAATATCTGAATTTATCTGAAATTGATGTAAAAGCTTTAAAAGACAGTATTACAAAAGAAAATTTCAGCGGATTAATTGTCATTCCAAAAACAAATAAAACAAAAGATTTAGAAAGTAAAATTGAGTTTATTTCGAATAACAGTCCAAGTATTTCTTTTATAGAAGGGACACAGAAAATTATCGGAACAAAAATTACCAAACTAAATCTCGAAAGCGCCAAACTAGATACGCTGGCAATTCAAAAAGCACAATCAGAGGTTAATATTCATTTGGTTAAAGCTTCGGGAGAAGAAAGTTTAAAAGGATTAAATGAAATAAAAATCGCAATAGGCGGTGCATTTGGTTATTTGATTATGATGTTTATTATCATTTACGGAAATATGGTAATGCGAAGCGTAATCGAAGAAAAAACAAACCGAATTATCGAAATTATTATTTCATCTGTAAAACCATTTCAGTTAATGATTGGTAAAATTGTTGGAACATCATTGGCGGGAATTTTACAATTTATAATTTGGGCTTTTATTGGTTTAGGATTAATGTTTGCGGCATCAACATTTTTTGGTGTAAACGTTGGACCAACAGCCAGAATTTCACCAGAATTAATGCAATCTGCACAGCATGAATTTTCAGGAACAGCACAAATGTATATTACCGAATTATGGAATCTGCCAATTGCAAGTATTATAATTGGTTTCGTGATTTATTTTATTGGAGGCTATTTTCTATACAGTTCATTTTACGCCGCAATTGGAGCAGCCGTTGACAATCAAACCGATTCTCAGCAATTTTTACTGCCAATATTAATGCCGTTAATTCTAAGTGTATACATTGGATTTTTTACGGTTGTAAACGATCCACACGGAACCGTTGCCGTTGTATTCTCCATGATTCCGCTTACGTCGCCAATAGTTATGCTAATGCGTATTCCGTTTGGCGTGCCGTGGTGGCAAATCGCAATTTCGGTATCATTATTGTTTGCTACCTTTTTCCTTGTCGTTTGGTTCGCAGCAAAAATTTACCGCGTAGGTATTTTAATGTACGGCAAAAAACCAACTTGGAAGGAATTGTATAAATGGTTAAAGTATTAAATTCCAATTCAAAAAGAATGGGAATAAATCCCAAATTCCAATAATTGGATTTTGGAATTTTTAAAATTGAAAATTACGAAGAATGAGTAGGATACTAATTATCGAAGACGAAGCAGCGATTAGAAGAGTTTTGGTAAAAATATTATCAGAAGAAAATGATACCTATCAGGTTGATGAAGCTGAGGATGGAGCTGCAGGTCTTGAAAAAATAAAGAACAACGATTACGATTTGGTTTTGTGCGATATCAAAATGCCAAAACTGGACGGTGTTGAGGTTTTAGAAGAAGTAAAAAAGATAAAACCGGAAATTCCGATGGTTATGATTTCAGGTCATGGCGATATGGAAACCGCAATTCATACCATGCGTTTGGGTGCTTTTGATTATATCTCAAAACCGCCAGATTTAAATCGTTTATTGAATACCGTTCGTAATGCTTTAGACAAAAAACAATTAGTTGTTGAGAATAAAATTCTAAAGAAAAAAGTCAGCAAAAATTACGAAATGATTGGCGACAGCGAATCTATTAATCATATTAAAGTGATGATTGATAAAGTTGCTCAAACCGAAGCCAGAGTTTTGATTACGGGACCAAACGGAACCGGGAAAGAATTAGTAGCACATCAATTACACGAAAAAAGCGAACGTGCTAATTTTCCTTTAATTGAAGTAAACTGTGCGGCGATTCCGAGTGAATTGATCGAAAGTGAATTATTCGGGCACGTAAAAGGTGCTTTTACATCGGCAGTTAAGGATCGTGCCGGAAAGTTTGAAGCGGCAGATAAAGGAACTATTTTCTTAGATGAAATTGGTGACATGAGTCTTTCGGCGCAAGCCAAAGTTTTACGTGCGCTTCAGGAAAGTATGATTACAAGAGTTGGTGCCGATAAAGACATTAAAGTTGATGTTCGTGTGGTTGCCGCAACAAACAAAGATTTAAAAACAGAAATTGCCGAAGGCCGTTTCCGTGAAGATTTATACCATCGTTTGGCTGTAATTTTAATTAAAGTTCCGCCATTAAATGAAAGACGTGACGATATTCCGGCTTTGATAAGGCATTTTGCAGAGAAAATTGCATCAGAGCAAGGAAATGTGGTTAAGGTATTTTCGGCGCAAGCTATACAATTATTACAGGAATACGATTGGACAGGAAATATTCGTGAACTTCGAAATGTTGTCGAAAGATTAATCATTTTAGGAGGAAACGAAATCTCTGAAGGCGACGTGAAAATGTTCGCAAGCAAATAGGTGCTTCGCGCAATAGGCTTTAAGCTTTAGGCTTTAGGCTTTTTAAAAATAAATTATTTTAGCTTATAGCTTAATGCTTAAAGCTTAAAGCATAAAAAAAATGAAACTAAAAAAAATAAACGAGAAACTACAAGACGGACTAATTGAAAACGGTTTAACAGAAGCAAATGTTTTGCAGCTGGAAACTTTTTCGACTATAAAAAGTGGTGCGGATTGTATTGTTATTTCTCCAGAGAAAAGCGGAAAAACAACTACAATTGTTTTAAATGTGATTCAGCAATTGGCTGGAAAAAATGAGGAATCGCCACGTGCTTTGATTATTGTTGAAGACAAAGCAAAAGTGCTTGAAATGGAAGAGCTTTTTGAGAAATACGGGAAATATACGAATCTCGAAGTATATGGTGTTCATGACAAAGGCGATATGGATTATGACAAAAACTATGTTTCTACGGGAATTGATGTCTTAATTGGAACGCCAAATAAATTGAGCGATATGTTTTCGACAGCGGGTTACAATGTAAACCGTTTGAAAATGTTTATCCTTGATGATGCAGATCCTATTTTGAAATTGCGTCATGAAACTAAAATTATGCGTATTTCGAACAGTATTGCTAAAACGCAGCGTTTAATTTTTGCTGAAACTTTGACAGAACGTATCGAGATTTTGGCAGATAAAATGTTACTTGAGCCTTATTTGTTTGATATGGATGAAGAAGGCGAGGAGGAATTGGATGAAGAAGAAGACGATATTGAGGAAGAGTAAAAAGTCGCAATTTTCAGTCTCAGTCTCAGTCTCAGTTTTCAGTCACAGTTACAAGCTTCACTGAAAACTGAGACTGAGACTGAAAACTAAATAATAAATATGGAAATATTAAAAACGCTTAAATTCTTGTCAATCGTACTTCTGTGCTTTTTTCTGATTATTTATGTTTTGATAATTTCTTATGTTTACTTTAATCAGGTTGAATTAGTTTTTCATAGTTCAAGATTACCAAAAGACTACAAGTTTGATTATCAGCAAAAATTCGAAGAGATAAACATCAAATCATTTGACGGAACTATTCTGAATGGATTATTATTTAAAGCTGAAAATTCAAAAGGACTCATTTTTTATCTTCATGGAAATGCCGGAACACTTGAAACCTGGGGTAAAATTGCAAAAGTTTATACTTCATTAGGATACGATATCTTTATTTTAGATTACAGAAGTTTCGGGAAAAGCGAAGGCGAAATCGAAAATGAAGAACAATTATCAAAAGATATTTCAATTGTGTATCAGTCAATGACAAAAAGATATCCAGAAGATAAAATCATAATTGCGGGATATTCGATAGGTTCCGGGTTTGCGGCTAAATTAGCTTTCGAAAATAAACCAAAATCTTTACTGCTGCAGGCACCGTATTATAATTTTTTAGAATTGTCAAGTAAACGAGTGCCAATGTTTCCAAACTTTATGAAAAAGTTTAGCTTAGAAACCAATGTATATCTCCCGCAGATAAAAGCTCCAATTTATATTTTTCATGGAACGGCAGACCAGTTAATTCCGTTTGATAATTCAGTTCGCTTAAAAAAGCTTTTGAAATCAAATGCTGCTTTTTATCCATTAAAAAATCAGGAACATATAGGAGTAAATGAAAATGAAGATTTTCAAAATCAATTAAAAACAATACTAGAATAGATTAATAATTAATAAAATAAAATGTCATGGGATTAATGAAGGTGTTTTCGGGAAGTGAAGTATTAGCAATTGCTTTGCAGGAAAGATTAGAAGAAGCCGGTGTAGAAACTGTAAAAAAAGATAATATTCAATCCGCTCGTTTAGGAGGTTTTGGCGGTACAGATTTGGCCGTTGAGGTTTTCATTCAGGAAACAGATTTTGCAAAAGCAAATCCGGTTATTGAAGAGTTTAGAATGAGTATTTAAAAAAGTTTTCAGTCGCAGTCTCAGTTTACAGTGCAAAACTGCTTACCGAGACTGAAAACTGAGACTGAAAACTGAGACTGAATACTGCGACTGCAAACTGAAAACTAAAAAAAATGCAATACAAAATGTTAGTTCTCGACATGGATGATACCTTGTTGACAGACGACCACAAAATTTCAGATTTAAATAAAAAAGTTTTATTAGAAGCACAGGCAAAAGGGGTTTATGTTGTTTTGGCTTCGGGAAGGCCAACATCGGCAATGACTGCTTATGCTAAAGAGCTGGAACTGGATTTGAATGATTCTTATATGATTTCTTTTAACGGAGCTATTATCAGCCAGGTAAAAGATGATCTTGTTTTATTTGAACAAAAACTTACTGTAGAACAAATCCACGCTTTATACGATTATAGTGTGAAAATGAAAACGCACATTATAACGTATTTAGATGACGAAATTATAAGTGAAACCGATTCTGAATATATCGAAATCGAAAAAGATATTACCGGAATGGCACACCGTAAAGTTTCGAGTTTTAAAGATTATGTTGACAGACCTGCTGTAAAATGTATTTTGCTTGAAAATCCTGCTTATTTAAAAGAAGTCGAAAAAGATTTATTAGCAGCGATGCCACATTTAAGTGTTTCAATGTCTAAACCTTTTTTCCTTGAAGCAGCGCAAAACGGAATTGATAAAGCAGCAAGTTTAAAGAAATTAGCAGATAAACTCGGAATTCATCAAAGTGAAATAATCGCCGTTGGAAACGCCGGAAATGACTTAACGATGATCGAATATGCCGGTTTAGGTGTTTGGGTTGATAATGTAACGCCAGAATTGCGCGATAAAGCAAATTTAATTGTATCTTCAAATAACAATGACGGCGTTGCCGAAGTAGTACAGAAATATATTTTAAATTAATTTTGAGATGAAAAATCCAATCGAAACAGAACGTTTGATATTACGGGAATTAGAACTTTCTGATGCAGAAGGAATGTTCGAATTGGATTCTAACCCAAATGTGCATTTGTTTTTAGGGAATAATCCCGTAAAACATATTGAAGAAAGTATTGGTTATATCAAATTTGTTCAAAAACAATACAAAGATTTTGGAACAGGCCGCTGGGCAGTAGTTTTAAAAGAAACCAATGAATTTATTGGCTGGTCAGGAATAAAATATATTACGGACGAAATCAATAAGCATAAAAACTTTTACGAGTTAGGATATCGTTTTATCGAAAAACATTGGGGAAAAGGATATGCCTCAGAAGCTGGAAAAGCTTTTGTCGATTATGCTTTTAACGAAATGAAAGTAGAAAAACTTTACGCTTTCGCAGATGCGGGAAATGAAAATTCAAGAAAGATTTTAGAAAAACTAGGTTTCCATTTTGTAAATTCTTTCGAATATGAAGGAGAAATAGAAGTTTGGTACGAACTCAAAAATCCAAACTTATAAGGAATTGTGTTTTAAGAAATGCGTTCCTCCAAATCTTTGAAAACTATAAAAGTCTGCAAAGATTTGGAAAACGTAATTTCTTGGAATTATTTTTTAGCTACAGAAACAAAATATTTATTTCCGTCACCCATTGTAAGTTTTACACGCTCGTCGCAAAGATCAATTGCATAAACGGCACTTTCGTAACAGCTGCAAGTTGTGTTTTTGTCTTTAGACATTTCAGTTTTACAATTGTTATTTTTGAATGTTGCTAATTGTGGAGTATATAAACTTACTAAATCTGTAGAAGCAGTAACTAAAGAGATAATACTCGCAGAATTATTATTAGTAATTCTGTAAACAATTCTATCTGTATAGTTTACTTCATTTACAGTTACTTTACGAATATAAGTGTAAGCTGTAGATTCTGTACTTGGCTCCTTTACTTCAAATTTAAATCCAACCGCACGAATTGCAATATCAAATTGTGACTGAGAGTTTAAACTCGCCCAATTTGTTAAAGTACTAATAGATGGAAATGGGTTTGCATTTGCAGCTGGGGCATTAGTTTGCGCTTGCGAACTAAAAATGGTCAAGAACATCAAGCAGATCGTGGGTAAAAATGCTTTCATAGTGGAGTTTTTAATTTTTAATTTTTGCCTACTCTTTATGGTTTTCGGCGTTCCCATTCGTTTTTTAATAACAAAACAACAACATAACGATTGAAAATCAAAATTGTTTTACATGAATTGTTATAATATTAATATTAACGTTTAAAATCTATAAAAACTCAATATAACACTGAAATTTTCTAAGCAAAGTTAAATGTAAGAAAATTTTAATTTAAAAGACAAAAAAATGTATTTAATCGATAAAATTTGCACTTAATCGATAATTTTGTCATTTTATTCTTATTGAATCCAAAATTATCATCTCCTAAAATACAAAATTTAAGAAATAATTGATTTATTATTTGATTTTTTAATGCGTTTTAAAATTCATGCTTTGTGCAAAATATTGATATATAGTATATTATTGATTTTATTTTCAAGAATATTGTATGTAAATTTGCAAACTCTTTAATAGAGATGTAAATATAATATCTTACTACTATAAATGTAGTGCATTCCTATGGAAAATAGAAAAAAAGTTGCTTTTTATACGCTTGGCTGCAAATTGAATTTCTCAGAAACCTCTACGATTGCCCGAAACTTTAATGATGAAGGTTTTGATCGTGTCGATTTTGAAGAAATTGCAGATATATATGTTATCAATACCTGTTCTGTAACAGAAAATGCAGATAAGCAGTTTAAGCAGGTTGTAAAAAAGGCAATGAAACTTAATGATAAAGCTTTTGTTGCAGCAGTTGGATGTTATGCACAATTAAAACCAGAAGAATTAGCAGCCGTTGACGGTGTTGATTTAGTTCTTGGAGCTACCGAGAAATTTAAAATCACAGACTATATTCATGATTTGAGCAAAAACGATATGGGTGAGGTTCATTCCTGCGAAATTGCCGAAGCTGATTTTTATGTGGGAAGTTACTCTATTGGTGATCGTACGCGTGCCTTTTTGAAAGTTCAGGACGGCTGCGATTATAAATGTACGTACTGCACCATTCCGTTAGCACGTGGAATTTCAAGAAGTGATGCTTTAGAAAATGTTTTAAAAAATGCCAAAGAAATCTCGGCTCAAAATATCAGAGAAATTGTTTTAACCGGAGTAAATATTGGAGATTACGGAAAAGGCGAATTCGGAAATAAAAAACACGAACATACTTTTCTTGATTTAGTTAAAGCTTTAGATGAAGTTGACGGAATTGAACGTCTTCGTATTTCATCTATTGAGCCAAACTTATTGAAAAATGAAACCATAGATTTCGTTTCAAAAAGCCGAACTTTTGTACCGCATTTCCATATTCCGTTACAATCAGGAAGTAACGATATTTTAAAACTAATGAAACGTCGTTATTTACGTGAAGTTTATACAGACCGTGTCAATAAAATTCGTGAAGTTATGCCGCACGCTTGTATTGGCGTTGACGTAATTGTTGGTTTCCCTGGTGAAACAGACGAACATTTCTTAGAAACGTATCATTTCTTAAACGAAATGGATATTTCTTATCTGCACGTTTTCACGTATTCTGAAAGAGACAATACAGAAGCAGCAGATATGCCGGGAGTTGTTCCTGCGAATGTAAGAGCAAAACGAAGCAAAATGTTACGCGGATTATCGGTTAAAAAACGCCGTGCTTTCTACGAAAGTCAAATAGGAACAAACAGAACTGTTTTATTCGAAAGTGAAAATAAAGAAGGTTACATTCACGGTTTTACAGAAAACTATGTAAAAGTAAAAACGCCATGGAACCCTGAATTGATT
Organism: Flavobacterium sp. NLM; assembly: GCF_002210235.1. Classification (NCBI taxonomy): domain Bacteria; kingdom Pseudomonadati; phylum Bacteroidota; class Flavobacteriia; order Flavobacteriales; family Flavobacteriaceae; genus Flavobacterium; species Flavobacterium sp. NLM. The sequence continues at coordinate 20,938 of NZ_LIAC01000022.1, read as the reverse complement.
AATACTTTGCACGAAATCAACTTGACAAAAATTGATGAAGATGGAAGTGTTCGTTTGGAGTTTGTAAATAAATTGGCAGAAGCTTAAAAATACATGTGATTTAACTTTGTCAAAGTTTAAAACTTTGACAAAGTTATCGCGACATCCATATATCCAAAGTATTGTCATTTCGACCGAAGGGAGAAATCGCACTAGTTTGTCGACAAAGATTGGAGATTTTCTTTGCGGAATTACTAGTGCGATTTCTCCCTTCGGTCGAAATAACAAATAAAAAAAGCCTCATAAAAGAGTTTTTTTTATTTTATAACTACTTCTGATTCTCAGGAATCACCAATTTCAAAGAATTAATATAATCGGTATCAAATTCAATAACCCTGATTTTTTCAGGATTAAAAGCTAATTCACCGCCAAATTTACCTTTTGTTTCAAGGAAATCAATTAATAGTTCATCTGGTGTAAGCGAAATCAGTTTACCCAAATAGACCGCTTTTGAAGATTTTTTAGCAATCTGAAAAATGGTATACTTTCTATCAAGAAAATTTACAATAGCATTCAAATCCTGAATAGGAATAATATCTTCTGTATTAATGTTTATTCCTTTTAAGCGAATAACCTTTTCGGTAAAAACGAGGTCTTCATCCCTGTGAATCGCTTCGATATTTTTATTCTTTAAAATAACAAAGCCATCCAAAATATAATCAACAGGATTGTTTCGAAGTAAAATCCAGTCATCAGAATAATCAATAAGAAACCCGGTAAAAATTTCTTTTTTATCCTGAAATTCTATCGCAATTAATTGTCTTAAATATTGTTCCATCATTTTAGTTTTGAAATTCCAATTTTTTTAAACTCCAAATTCCAATTACATTAAGAGTTGGAATTTGGAATTTAAAATTTGGATTTTATTTTTAAGGATTAGTCGACCAAATACTGCTGTTTTTAATAAAAACCCTGCGGTTTAGTTTAAGCTGTGCAATAATCAATTCAGCAACATCTTCAGACTGCATTACTTTTTCCGGATTTCCATCCGTTAATTTTAAGTCAATTGCTAAATCTGTTGCTACTGTGCTTGGCGTTAAGGCAGTAACACGGATATTGTGTTTTCTCATTTCCTGCATTAGAGAATCTGTTAAACCCATAACAGCAAATTTTGAAGCACTATAAGCACTTGTAACAGCATTCCCGTTTAATCCCGCTGTTGAAGAAATATTGATAATATCGCCCGTTTGTCTTTCGATCATTTGCGGAATAACAGCGCGGGTTGTATAATACGTTCCCATTAAATTTACCTGAATAATTCTTTCCCAGTCTGCAGGTTCTAATTCCAGGAATTTTCCAAAAGCACCAATTCCGGCATTATTAATCAGGATATCAATAGTTTTAAATTCGGCTAAAGCTTTTTCAACGGCAGTATTTACAGAATTGATATCAGAAACATCTGCAGATAAAGCTAAAGATTTTACGCCAAATTGATTTACTTCTGCCGCTAATTGATCCACATCGGCCTGCGTTCTGGCAAGAAGAATTACGTTTACACCTTCTTTTGCCAACGCAATGGCGATTGCTTTACCAATTCCTTTACCAGCGCCTGTAATAAGCGCATTTTTATTTTTTAAGTCTGTCATGATTTGTGTTTAGAAATGCAAAAAGCATCATTTTAAGTCTAACAAAAATAAAACTTTTGCCAACTAAAATGATGCTTTTAGGTGTTTTCTTAATCTAAGTTTAACAACTTTGCTATTCTTTCAAAACCATGTCGATACACATAACGGCAGCAAGAATTAATTGTCTAAGCGGACTATCTGATGGTACAGTTTCTTCAATTTGAAGTACATAATTATCTGCACTTGTAAAAAACTCTTTTCCTAATCCGGCCCATTTTTTGCTTACTTGTGCAAGTTGTTTATTTTCGTGAGAAAATTTAAAATCCCATCCTGTCCATTTCCCTTGTAACGTTGCAGCAGGTTTGTCATTTTTATCTAAGATTTCAAATCTTCCTCCAAATGAGAAAAATTTCTGTTTGAAAGTTCCAATTAACCTGTCTTTTTCGTCAAAAACTTCAACTGTCGAACGGAAGATTGCAATTCCTCTTTTTACCGAAATTAATTTTTCGCCCGAAGCAGTTGTGATTTCAACATTAAAAGGCGTTGCTCTTTTATAATCTGTAAAACGAAACACTTTAGTAAAGAAACCAAGATTATTTTCTCGGCAGTTCATAATTATTTGATTCGTTTCCGGGTCGTAAATGTCGTAGTTGTTAGCAGCTTTAAACATTCCGATATGTTCTTTAACTAAAAATAGATTTTGGCTTAAAATTGGATTCATAGGTTTTAAAATTAATGATTCGATTAAAAACCAAATGTAAAGAAATATTTATTAATTATATTGTTCAGAAGTTTCAATAAGACGAATAAATTCAGTTTTATAACCTCCTTTGTCGAATGACATTCCTTGTTGTGCTAATTCTGCAATAGCTTCAGATGATTTATCAGAAATTAATTTTGAATCTCTTAGTTTTAATCCAAACCAAGCCACAGCTGTACTAAATTTAAAATCATCACTAGCTCTGTCTAAACTAACCGATTTGTTGTTGATTACCTGAACCATTTCAATACTTTTATCGCCGTCGGGTTTTTTGTAACGAAATTTTATTGTCGCCAGTTCACCGCTGTAATTGTTTGAACTTGTTTCGGTTTGAGTGTATTTTAAATCATCAGGCTGAACATTTAAATAATCGCTTTTTACACCAGCCGGAATAATTTCATACAAAGCCGTAACGGTATGATTACTTCCTAATTCTCCGGCATCAATTGCATCATTTTTAAAATCTTCAGGACGAAGTTTTCTGTTTTCATAACCAATCAATCGATATGCCTGAACTTGTTTTGGATTGAATTCAATCTGGATTTTTACATCTTTTGCAATCGCGAACATCGAATCTTTAAACTCTTTTCCTAAAAAACGATTTGCTTCCTGAATATTATCGATATAGGCATAATTTCCGTTTCCTTTATCAGCAAGGATTTCCATTTTGCTGTCTTTGTAATTTCCCATTCCGTAACCCAGACACGTTAAGAAAACGCCTGTTTTTCTTTTTTCTTCGATTAATGTTTCCATATCAGAATTTGAAGAACTTCCCACATTAAAATCGCCATCAGTTGCCAGAATTACACGATTGTTGCCGCTTTTAATGAAATTTTCTGTAGCAATTTTATACGCCAGTTCAATTCCTGCGCCTCCGGCCGTACTTCCTCCGGCTTCTAATTTATCCAGCGCTTTAATTATTGTTTTTTTCTCGTTTCCAGAAGTTGGAGGCAAAACCATTCCTGCCGCTCCCGCATAAACCACAATAGCTACTTTGTCATTTGGTCGTAATTCATTTACCAATATTTTCATGGATTGTTTTAGCAAAGGCAGTTTATTCATTTCGCTCATTGAACCCGAAACATCAATTAAAAAAACAAGATTTGAAGAAGGTAAATCTTCAATTGGAATGTTTTTTCCCTGTAAACCAATTTTAAGGATTTTATTTTGTGAGTTCCAAGGCGAATCGCTTACTTCTGTATTGATAGAAAACGGATGTTCATTTTTTGGCTGCGGATAATTGTATTTAAAAAAGTTCACCATTTCTTCTACACGTACAGCATCTTTTGGAACTTTTTGTCCGCTATTCAAAAAACGTCTGATATTGGTATAAGAAGCATTATCTACATCAATAGAAAAAGTAGAAAGCGGAGCCGTTTTTGGACTTTCAAAAGCATTTTCTGTAAAAGCATCATAATCTTCCTGCGTTGGTTCAACAGGACGAATAGGAGTGATCTGATTTAGTTTTTTATCTAATTCTTTTTCAGAAAGATTTTTGTAAAGTTCATTTTTGGTCGAAATTACAACGACACCATTTGAAGCTTTACTGCCATAAACAGAAGTTGCCGCCACATCTTTTAAAACAGATACATTGTCAATATCATTCGGATTAATTTTTGCCATTTGATCGGCTTTTATTGCTACTCCGTCAACAATATACATTGGTTCATTTTTTGGAGAAACAGAGACTGCTCCGCATATGGCAATACTTGGACTTGGACTAGCCATATATCCTACATTGCTTTGGACCTGAACCCCGGCGACTTTTCCTTTAAGTGCCTGAGAAATATCTTTTTTCTCTTTTCTTTTTTCGGCACGTGCATAACTTCGACTTTCATATTCAGAATCATTTGAGCCATAACCCACAACTACAACTTCACTTAAGGTTTGAGTATCCGAAAAAAGCTGTATATTAATTGTATTTAAATTTTCAACTCTTTGTCTTTGCGTTTTATATCCAATGAAGCTGAAAATAAGCATATTTCCTTTTTTTGCCTGAATACTGTATTTTCCATCAAAACTGGTTATGTAATTTGCTTTTGAATTTTGATTGATAATAGTAGCACCGGGAACTGGCATAGAAGTTTCATCTGTAACAATTCCTGTAATCGTTCTTTCCTGCGCCATTGACACGAAACATATAAGCATAGCAATGGCTGATGAAATAAGTTTTAGACTTTTCATGATAGTAAGTTTTAAATTAATGTTCGGATTTTTTCTTAGTCAAAGTTTAAAACTTTGACTAAGATTTGGTGAGTTTTGGCTATTTCTTTAAAGCTGGTTTTCCTGTTTTTGTAGTTATGATAACAACTCCTTTTTTTCCTTTTTCGCCATATTTTGATGTGGCTTCAAGATCTTGTAAAATGGTTATTGTTTTAATGTCTTGTTTGTCTAAAGGCGCATAAGGACTTGTGGGATTATTTCCAAATAAATCATTTTCAGAATAGTAGATTCCATCAATAATATACAAAGGTTCATCTAATACAACAAGGGATTCTACGTTTTCAGGCTCTAGATTTGTAATTTCAGCCTGTATCATTTTGTCTTTTTTTACCTCGTCGCTGTGAGCCATTGCGTTTCCGTTCAGGATAACTAAAGGCGCACTTTTTTTAGCTCTTTGAGATTGCATTTCTGCAGCAGAGGCTTTAAAAGTTTCTTTCTCCATTTTTCTTGAATATCCGGAACTTACATCTATTTTATCTTTGGCTTTTGAGACTACGGTTTCTTCTTCTGAGTATGCGGATTCTGTAACGGCAGGAGCAGGCGCACTAAGTACAGGCATTGCATCATAATTTGGTGCTGCAGCTACATTAGCGGCACTTGGAACTTCATGTATTGCAACTGGTTCTTGTTGTTTTTGTTTTTCCAGAATTTTAGCAGCTTCTTCTTTTGAAACTAATTGTGAATCTGCAACAACTACGGCTTTATTTTTATCTAAAGCTGAATTATCAATTGTTTCTTTTTCAGATTCATTAACCACAACCTTATCAGATGTTTGAATAATGGCTGTTTTGTCTGTTTTTAAAAACTGATATCCCAAAGAGATTACTAATAAGAGAGAAGCGGCAACAGCGATTTTTTTCCAAAGTGCAATACTTTTTTTATCTTCTTTTCTGTCCAGTTTGTCTTCAAGTCGTGACCAGACTTTTTCCATTCCCGGAAAATCTTTTGGTTCTGCATTATCTGCAGCTTCCTTAAATCTGTTGAATATTTTATCTTGATTGTCCATGACTATTTTGCTTTTTGATAATATAATTTATTTACTAATTCCTTTAGCTTGGTTTTCGCGGCATTCAATTGTGATTTTGAAGTGCCTTCAGAAATGTTGAGCATTGCTGCAATTTCTTTATGTCCGAAACCTTCTATAACAAAAAGGTTAAAAACAGTTTTACAGCCATCCGGAATATGGTTTAATAAATTAAGTAAGTCTTCTTCTTCTAAGGAGTTCATTTCTTCTGTAAATGGCTGTGCAAGCATTTTTACATCATCAAGATACATATTGAAATTGGTATTTTTCTTGATGGAAGCCAAACAGTAATTAACGGCAATTTTTCTAGCCCAGGCTTCAAAGGCTTTTTCTTCCTTAAGCTGATCTAGTTTTGTAAATATGGTATAGAAAGCGTCGGCCAAGGCTTCTTCGATTTCTTCTTCCTTTTTGAGGTATCGTTTGCAAACGCGATACAATTTTGGAGCCATGTGCTCATAAACCTGACGCTGCGCATCGCGGTTCATTTTTTTGCAGTTAGAAATTAGCGTTTCGTTTATCACAATATTGGTCTTTAATTATAAAGAGAGCGAAAAAGATAAAAAGGTTGGGACGAGGTTGAAAAAAAGTTTTTTTTTAGGTTCAAAGGTTCATAGTTTCAAAGTTACAAAGGTTTTATGTAGAGACGCATAGTATCATCTAACGTTTTGTAAATTCGCAATTTTTATCATTCAGCATTTTTATATTCTTTGCGGAGACGCACTGCTGTGCGCCTCTACGTTATTATTGTAATCGAAATTCTTTGTGTGTCTTTGTTTTTATGATTTTCTTTTAAAGGATGTGAATATTTTAAGAATGGTTTTATTGTAGAGACGCACAGCAGTGCGTCTAACGTCTCGTAAATCCACAATTTTTATCATTCAGCATTTTTATATTCTTTGCGGAGACGCACTGCTGTGCGCCTCTACGTTATTATTGTAATCAAAATACTTTGTGTCTCTTTGCGTAATTTTCTTTGCGAATCTTTGCGGTAAAATTATAACACAAAGCTTCACAAAGATTCTCACAGAGCTTATTTAATAGGCAAAGTCAATTTAAAAACCTTAGTTTCTAAAAGATCCGTATCATTATCTTCGCAAAGTAAAAATTCAATTTTGTTATTTTCTTTTTTATAGAAAGTCAAACCTTCAAATTTATTCGTTGAAGTTATTTTTTGAGTAAAATCGATTTTCATGGTTTTAAGGTCAATTCTTCCAATGAAGCTTCCCAGTATTTCCCCATCATCGTAAGTTGATTTTGTGTCTTCGGCAGTAGAAAGGAAATAGATTTTGTCTTCCACTAAAATAGCATCGGTAAAACTAGAGCGAACGCCTTTTATTTTTGGCAGTTTATAATTAGTCGCAACCAAAGCAAATTCGTCACCCAGACTTTTGGCATGAATGGTGAAAATGGTGTTTTTGTTTGAAATTCCGTTTCCGCGGTTGAATAAATACCAGTTCTCGCCATCAAAAATGGCTCCTTCCAGATTGAAATCTTCTGGTTTTATAGAACCAAAATTTTGCATTACGGTATATAAATCGACTAAATTATTTTTTTGTAAAACGGTTTTCGATTTAATATCAAACTCAATCATTTTGTTTCGATTTTCGGTAGAACCGGAACCAAAAACATAAAGAGTATCATTATGATGCGTTAAAGATTCAAAATCAGGTTTTAGGTTTTTCGGAATGTTTTGTGTTGGATTATCAATTAAAGGATGCTGGTTTAACTGCTGGTTCTGCATATTGTATTCGTATAAGAATCCGCTGTTGTCGCCAATAATATAAAGCGCATCATTGTTATAAAATAATCCTGATGCCGAACCGATTCCGATAATTTGAAATAATATTTCTAATGTGAATTTTTCCATGAATGTTGTTATTCTATTTTTTTTGCTTTTATTGATTTAGAGTTATTAATTAACTCCATTGTTGCTTTATTTACTGCTTCACTTATTTTTATCAAAGAATGTGAAACAATACATTCTGCAATACTTACATAAATTAAATTATCGTCATCTGTCAAAATTTGATTATCCCAATCGGCTTGGCTTGAACTGTTCATTCCGTAAATTAAATATACTGGAGTTCCGTCGTTATATAATCTAACAGCTATTTCTACAGCTCTTTTTATAATTACATTTTCAATATCCTTTTCTTTTTCAACATATGCAACTCTTGAAACACATTGGTATAACGAACAAAATTTTACATTTTTCTTTTCAGGAATAATATTTATTGTTGCTTCAATTGGGTTTAAATCTTTATAGCATTTCTCAAATACTTCGACTATAGCTTTTTCTGGATTTGTATTGTTTTTATCCTGGCAAAAAGCTTGGTTTATGAAAAATAGGAATAGCAATAGATTTTTTTTAGTCATTATAAATTTTGAATGTTGTAATTCTTCTTTTGAAAACCAATGCCTAGCCCTGATAGTAATGAAAATACTTTGAAAAGAAATTGAATTTTTTCCTGACAGAACAAAGCGACCAGCGGAAGCTCTTGTTATGGCTTTGGAAAAAAGCAATTTATTGAAAAAGTATTGCAATGAATAGCAGGAATATGCTTCGTAAAATTACTATATTTATGATACAAAATTTGAAAATATGAAATCGCTGTTTTGAAAAAGTCATTTAAGAATGCATAAATGAAAAGCGATAACATATTTTACCACTTAAAAATGAAAATCAAAAAATATGAAATCAATAGACCCGAAAGATTTTAAAGTCACAGATAAAATTAAATTAAGTAAACTTCCAACTTTATTAAATATTGATGCAAGCGATGATGAAAAAGAAGAGAAGCTGGATAAAGTTCAGGCAAAATTAAGCGATTTTCAGGATGTGATGTATGCGCACAATAAATATGGCGTTTTGATTTGCCTTCAGGGAATGGACACTTCGGGAAAAGACAGTTTGATTAGGGAAGTTTTTAAAGAATTTAATCCGCGTGGGGTTGTGGTACATAGTTTTAAAACACCAAATTCGACTGAACTGGAACACGATTATTTATGGCGTCATTATATTGCTTTGCCTGAGAAAGGAAAATTTGCGATTTTTAACCGAACGCATTATGAAAATGTTTTGGTAACGAGAGTGCATCCTGAATTTATTCTGGCAGAGAATTTACCGGGAATTAATTCGGTTGACGACATTAAACCTAAATTCTGGAAAAACAGAATCGAACAGATCAATAACTTCGAAAAACACGTCACTGAAAACGGAACTGTGATTATGAAGTTTTTTCTGCATTTGAGTAAAGACGAACAAAAGAATCGTTTATTACGCCGTTTAGAAGAAGGAAAGCACAACTGGAAATTTTCTCCGGGCGATTTAAAAGAACGTGAACATTGGGATGAATATCAGCAATATTATGAAGAAGCAATAAACGAGACTTCGACAGAAAATGCGCCTTGGTATGTAATTCCTGCTGATGATAAAGATATGGCGCGTTATATTGTAGCGAAGATTATTTGGGAAGAAATGAAACAATACACGGATATTCAGGTTCCGGAATTGCCTAAAGAGATTAAAGACAATTTTGAGACTTACAAGAAGACTTTGGAGAAAAGTTAGAAATTAGATAATGTGTCAATTTGATCATTAGATAATTTTTCAACATATATGCAAACCCGACAGATTTTAAACCTGTCGGGGTTTATTTTTGGGAGTCATAAAGTAAGACTCTTTTTTCGGTTTTATGTTACTGCAAGTTTAAGTGTATTTTGTATTACTAAATTAATGTTAATTTTTTTGCTCTCGTAAGGTGTTTTTGCCAAAAGCCTTATTTTTTTGATAATGTCTAAGTCATTTTTAGTTAAAGAGTAGGGATTTACTTTGTAAAAAAATAAAAACCAATATTTAGCTAAATGAAACGAATTATTTTACCTCTACTTATTTTAGGTTCGGTGTTTACATCTTGTAACGACAACGACTCTAAAGACGAAACAGAAACAACAAGTGTTGTGTTAAAAGATCAATCTGTAACGCCAAGTTTATTAAAGGAACAGGCAGGTTTTGAAAACCTGAAGATTTATTCTCTTTTTAGTTCAGATGACGTTTTTCCTGATAGTCCAAAATATATTTTTGGAGGTTCTGCAGATGGTTCTGGTTTATTAAAAAATACAGACGGAACTTTTACTTTTTTGGTAAATAACGAAGACAACTTTTCGGTTTCAAGAATTACACTTGACAAAACATTCAAACCTACTAAAGGAGAATATTTGTTAAATTCTAGCGGAGGAACCTGGAGATTGTGCGGTGCAACTATGGCTACACAGGCAGAACATGGTTTTGGACCTGTTTATTTAACTTGTGGAGAATCTGGAGAAGAATCTCGCACACATGCATTAGATCCTTACGGAAGCGCAGGTTCGGCATCTGTATCTAAAGAGTTAGCAAGTTTTGGACGTTTAAGTGCAGAAAATGCTTTACCATTACGTTCTTCTGCTTACAAAGGCAAAACAGTTGTTGTAATTGGTGATGACGATTCTGGTACTTACGGAGGTCAGGTTTTTATGTATGTAGCAAATACTATGGGTGATTTAACTAATGGTTCTTTGTATATGCTAAAAAGAAATGATGATAACCAGAGAGAAAAAGATATGGAGACTGGTAAAACTTACCCGGTTTCTTTTGTGAAAATTGAGGATCATAAAACACTTACAGGTGCGCAGATTAATGCGGCTGTAAATACTTTGAAAGCGGTTAAATTTGGTCGTGTAGAAGATTTAGATTACCGTAAAGGCGGGGATAATGCAGATCGTGAATTGTATTTTAACGTAACGGGGCAAGATGTTACAACAACTAATGCTGACGGTTCAAGAACTAAATACGGCAGGGTTTACAGATTAAATCTTGATGCTGCCGATCCATTAAAAGGAACTCTTGAAGTAATTCTTGACGGAGATAACCGCAGCGGAATTGCTGGTAAATTCCAAAATCCGGATAACATTTGTGTGACCAAAAACTACGTTTACGTTGAGGAAGATGCAAACGGATACGGGGATGAAACTCACGATGCTTATATCTATCAATACAATATTGCTACAAAAGTTTTGAAAGTTGTAGTAGAATTAGATCACCGTCGTACAGCGGCTGATGCTGCTAAATACAACATTGGCGGAACTTCTAAATTTGGAAGCTGGGAGTATGGAGCTTTGATTGACGTGTCTGAACAACTTGGTATCGAAGATACTTTTATGTTAAGTGTACAACCGCATACCTGGACAGGAGCAAAATATAAAAATCCTGATGGAGGAGCAAACCGCCCGAGTGAGCAGCAAGCAAGTCAAATTGTAGTTATACAAGGTTTGGCAAGATAAATTGTTAAGTAATAATAAAACAGTTATCCACTATTTCAATTTGAGGTAGTGGTTTCTGTTTTTCTGCATATTCCTCTTTTAATTGTCATTACACCATGAAAAAAATATATTGTTTGTTATTCCTGCTTGTGTTTGCTGCTTGTCAGAAAAAAGACAAACATCAAAAAATAAATACATTGTTTCAAAAAGACATTTCTTTATTAATCGAAAAAGTTAATGAACTGAAACATTCAGTAGAATCTGATGCTGCAGAAGCGCAAATTCAGAAACAATTTCTCGAAGCACATAAAAGTTATAAAAAAGTCGAATTGCTAAGTGAGTATTATTCGCCGGCAGTTTCTAAATCGATTAATGGACCAGCAATACCGGAGTTTGAAGACAATGATAATATAACCGTTCCGCCCGAAGGATTTCAGGTTGTTGAAGAATTAGTTTTTCCTAAATACGATAAAAACAATAAAAAAGAACTGCTTCAGGAATTAGGCGTTTTATCGGCAAATTTAATTCGGTTAGAAAAAGTTTCCAATTCAAATGAATTGACAGATGCTCATGTTTTTGATGCCATGCGATTAGAAGTTTATAGAATTATAACTTTAGGAATTACCGGATTTGATTCTCCCGTTGTGCTAAACTCACTTACGGAAGCTTCAGTAGCTTTGGAAACAATCGAAAAATATTACCGTGTTTATCTGGAAAATAAAGAAGTTTCAAATTCCAATCAAGTACTTGAAATTTTAGAAAAAGGAAAAAAGTATTTGCAGACAAATAACAATTTTGATGCGTTTGATCGTGCTTATTTTATCAAAGAAATTTTAAATCCTTTAAGTAAAGGACTTTTTAAAACACAGACAGAATTGGGAATTCCGTTAATGAAAGAACAAAGAGGTTTAAAGCCAACAGCCCAAACGCTATTTGAGAAAGATGCTTTTGATCCCGAAGCCTTTTCAGGTTTTCCTGATTATCAAACAACGCCTGAAAAAATTGCCCTTGGTAAAAAGTTATTCAATGATCCCATTTTATCCGGAAACAATACACGTTCCTGCGCTTCATGTCACCATGCTGATAAAGCTTTTACAGACGGATTAGAAAGAGCCGTTACATTAGACGGAAAATCAATGATTCAGCGTAATACACCAACGCTTACTAATATTGCTTTTCAGCGTGTGTTTTTTACAGATTCACGAGTAAGTTATCTCGAAGATCAGGCAGTTGCAGTAATTAAAAATGAAAACGAAATGCATGGATCTTTAGAGAAATCAGCTTTGGCGATTCAAAAAAATGCGGACTATGTAAAAGAGTTCAAAAAAGCTTTTCCGAAAGGCGAAATAAACGAATTTGCTATCAAAAATACTTTGGCATCTTATATTCGCTCTTTAAGTCATTATGATTCAAAATTTGATAATTATATGCAGAATAAAACAACTTTTACAGCAGATGAAAAAGCAGGTTTTAATTTATTTGCCGGAAAAGGTAAATGTGCAACTTGTCATTTTATTCCGCTAACAAACGGAACTGTTCCGCCAAATTTTGACCGATCTGAAAGTGAAATTCTTGGTGTTCCTGATAAAAGTAAAAAACTAGATGGTGATTTAGGGAAGTTTGTAATTACGCAGGCTGCTATTCACAAAAATTCGTTTAAAACACCAACGATACGAAATATAGAACTCACAGCTCCTTATATGCATAACGGTGTTTATAAAACGCTGGAAGAAGTGATAGATTTTTATGATCAGGGCGGAGGATTAGGTTTAGGATTTGATGTGCCAAATCAAACATTGCCCGAAGACAAATTGAATTTATCGGATAAAGAAAAAAAGCAGCTGATTGCTTTTATGAAAACGTTGACGGATAAAAAGTTCTTGAATGAGAATTAGATAATGTGTCAATTTGATAATTAGATAATTGGTTTAACTTTAAAATTTATACGCACCTATCTTTTTCAAAGTTTTAAACTTTGAAAAAGATTTCTCAATCAAAATCTTACCACGATCAAACCCGACAGGTTTTTAAAACCTGTCGGGTTTGTTGTTGGAAAGCAGAAACCTGTATTGTGTTATTTTTGCCACAGATTAAAGGATTTTCACTGATTGTTTTTTTAGAATAGACTTTGCAAAAAATCTTTTTAATCTTTTTAATCTGTGGCAGAAAAATAAACGGAACAGTAATAAACTATTTGGTCTATGATAATTGAATGGAAATTTTTATAAAGTATTTTTTTCGATACTTTAATAAAATACAAAACCCGGAAGACTATGAAAACTTCCGGGTTTGTTACCAAAAACAAAAAAATAAAATAAACCTTTCTTTTTATAGATCAAAACCATACGCTAAACGAAGCGCAATTTGATTGGTGTTGAACTTGTCGTAGTCCTCATAACGGACACTCACGTCAATGTATTTGTTGGCATACCCAATTCCTGGAGCCCATAAAAATGTGGTGTCGTTATACCCGTTTGTTACTGCAAAACCGGCACCTACTTCACCCAGAACATAAAATTGGTCTTCCCAGAAAAAAGCTTTAAAACCAGCTTTTGCAGGAATAAATCCTAAATCTTTTATGTTGTTTCCTAATTCATCTTTACCCCCCACAAACAAGTTTGTAAAACCTGTAGTTAATGTCAAAGATGTTCTTTTAGATAAGTCATATTGTAAACGAACGTCTCCACCAAGTGAAAAATCATAATCGTCAGTATCAGTTGGGATACCTCCGTTTAAACCAATTCCTAATCTAAAACCCTGATCGTAATTTGTTGCTGCATTATCTTGAGCAAAACTGGCATTAGAATATAAAAATGCGAATGCAGCGAGGCATATAAACTGTAACTTTTTCATGGCATATATCTTTGAATTATTAATAATGTAAAAGTAAAATAGAGGTCTTTTGGAGTTGTTATATAATTTTTAGAAATCGTTATATAATATTACGATATGCTAATTTTAGCCTTAAAATTGGCTTATCTTTTTATTAATAGGATAGAATTCGAAGCTTCTGATTATCTTTGACCCCAAAAAAAGCAGTAAAGTGAGTTTAAAGCAGTACACCAAAGAGTTTTCGTATAATTTCAGACTGGCATATCCTATTATATTAGGTATGGTTGGGCATACCTTAATAGGTATTGTTGACAATATAATGGTAGGGAAATTAGGAAGTACTGAATTGGCGGCAGTTTCACTTGGAAACAGTATGATTTTTATTGCCATGTCATTAGGAATTGGTTTTTCGACTGCTATTACGCCTATTGTAGCCGAAGGCGATGCTGAAAAAAACGATGGCAAAATTCGATCTGCATTTCATCACGGTTTATTTTTATGCGCTATTATTGGGTTATTACTTTTTACTTTAATTGTTTTGGCAAAACCATTAATGGAATTATTAGAACAGCCTAAAGAAGTAATTGTACTGGCAAAACCATATTTAGACTGGGTTGCTTTCTCGCTGATTCCGTTAGTAATGTATCAGGGTTACAAACAATTTGCCGACGGAAAATCGATGACTAAATATTCGATGTACGCCATGATTATGGCAAACGTACTTCACGTAGGAATCAATTATGTGTTGATTTACGGCATTTGGATTTTTCCTAAAATGGGAATTATTGGTGCCGCGCTTGGAACCGTGATTTCGAGAATATTTCTGGTAATGTTCATGCACATTATGCTGTCAAGAAGAAATGACTTAAAACACTTTTTCAAAAATTTCAGTTTCAGCGAAATCAAAAGCGCAACGCTTAAAAAAATAATAAACTTAGGATTTCCGTCTGCTATGCAAATGCTTTTTGAAGTCGTATTGTTTACCGCTTCCATCTGGCTTTGCGGTAATATTGGTAAAACGAGTCAGGCGGCCAATCAAATTGCGTTGAGTTTATCGTCGCTTACTTTTATGTTTGCGATGGGATTAAGCGTAACATCGATGATTAGAGTAAGTAACCAGAGAGGATTGCAGGATTATAAAAACCTCGTTGTTGTGGCGCGTTCTATATTTTTGCTTGCCATTGTAATCGAAACATTTTTTGCGTTTCTGTTTGTCGTTTTCCATGATTTTTTTCCGCATATCTTTTTAAATATGGAGAACAGCGGACAAATTTTAGACAATACCGAAGTAATCGAAATCGCTTCAAAATTATTATTGATCGCGGCTATTTTCCAAATTTCCGATGGAGTTCAGGTTGTCGTTCTGGGTGCGTTACGTGGTTTGCAGGATGTCAAAATTCCCATGTATATCACTTTTGTAGCCTATTGGGTTGTTGGTTTTCCTATTTCGTATTATTTAGGAGAATATACAGACTGGAAGGCGCAGGGTGTTTGGATAGGGCTTTTGGCAGGATTAACCACAGCGGCAATTTTCCTGTACATGCGCTTTCATTATCTCACAAAGAAATTAATCTCAAATTCATTTGCAAATAACTAAATTTGAGGTTTAAAAATATAGCCCACAGATTACACAGATGAAACAGATTCTATTTTGTTTGAATAAAAATCCTTTTAATCCGTGTAATCTGTGGCAAAAAAAACAGCCTGCTTAACAGGCAATTGTAAAACATAAAATAAACATATATAAAATGGAATTACCTAAATTTTTACTTGGCGATAATACTGATTTTCCAGATGATATTTTCATCATTCACCTTGATTACCCAAGATTTATAATCAACTTAAAAGATGATGAGGTTGAATTTATGGAAGAAGCCGAAGATCTTGATGAAGCAGAATTAAATGCCGAAATGGAAGGCCTTATCGTTAAAGCCAATGAATTTTACGACAGAGAAATAAACCGTTACGAAGAGTAAAAACGCACATGTAGAGACGCACTGCAGTGCGTCTCCTATGTTTCCAAGTTTTTTTTAAAGTCTTTTATTCAGCAACGAAAATTGCTCGCAAAGTCGCAGAGACGCAAAGTTTATTTAAAGACTTAAAAAACAAAAACTTCGCGACTCTGCGACTTTGCGAGATTAAAAAATAAACTTTGCGAGATAAAATAAACTTTGCGAGATAAAATAAACTTTGCAACTTCATAATCTCAACCAAAAACTAATATAAATCATCTAATGAAAAAATTAAGTTATTTAAAACCTATTTTCAATTTTATATTAATCGGATTACTGATTACAACCTTAAGCCGAATATTTTTATTTTTCCTTTTTAAAGAAAGGGTAGAGCAGACGCCAGATTTCTGGTATATTTTCCCAATCGGTCTGCGAATGGACTTGATTTTACTTTGTTATTTATCGTTTCTGCCGGCCGTTTTAATTACTTTTCTGCCAAATAAATGGTTGAAATTCACCAATAGGTTTTTGGTAATTTACAGTTTCTTATTGCTGTTTCTGATTCTTTTTGTAGAATTAGCTTCGCCGGACTTTGTAAAACAATACGACACACGTCCGAATAAAATTTTCTTAGATTATCTGATTTATCCTAAAGAAGTAGTTGGAATGCTTTTAAAAAGTTATCTGACTTCCATCATTGTAACTTTCCTGATTTTGGGAGTTGTGATTTATTTCGCCTTCAAAAAAGGAAAAAAATATTTTTATACAACGAGTACCGAATATAAATTCAAACTAATAGCATTTCCGTTAGTAGCATTTTTATTGTTTTTCGGAGCACGTTCAAGTCTTACTTCAAAGCGTCCTATTAATGCCAGTAACGCTGTTTTCTCAACAGATCAATTGACAAATACTTTAGGGTTAAATTCATTTTATACCGTTGCATTTGCTGCTTATTCTATTAAGAATGAAGGAAACACAAAAATGTATGGTAAAATGGATGAAGCCGAAGCCATTGCCCGTGTAAAAAAATACATGATTGCCGGACCAACAGATTTTACAGATGCCGAAATTCCGTTTCTGCATGTACAGCAGCCGGATTCTGTTAAGAAAAAACCATACAATTTGGTGATTTTTCTACAGGAAAGTTTAGGCGCAGAATATGTTGGAATTTTAGGTGGAAAACCATTAACGCCGGAATTTGATAAATTATCAAAAGAAGGATTATTGTTTACCAATTTATACTGCACAGGAACCAGAAGTGTTCGCGGAATTGAAGCCGTTGTAACGGGATTTTTACCTTCACCGTCTGAAAGTGTAGTGAAACTTGGAAACTCACAACAAGGATTTTTTACGCTTGCCGATGCTTTAAAACAAAAAGGTTATGATACGAGTTTCATTTATGGCGGAATGGCGAATTTTGATAATATGGCTTCGTTTTTCAACGGAAACGGTTTCAGTGATATTGTAGATCAGGAAGATTTTGAATCAGATGGAAATAAATACGCTTTCAAAGGAACCTGGGGTTATTCTGATGAAGATTTAGTAACCAAAGCCAATAATTATTTCAAATCAAAAGGAGATAAACCATTTTTCTCTTTAATGTTTTCGACTTCAAATCACGAACCGTTTGAATATCCTGCGGGAAGAATAAAACAATTTGATAAAAAAGCGGCAACGGTAAACAACGCCATGAAATATGCCGATTTCTCGATTGGGAAATTCTTCGAAATGGCTAAAAAAGAACCGTATTTTAAAAATACTATTTTCATCGTAATCGCAGATCATAACACGAGAACGTACGGAAAAAATTTAGTGCCAATAAATAAATTCCACATTCCGGCCTTTATTATGGGACCTGGAGTTCCAAAAGGAGCAGTTTATGACAGACTGGCAAGTCAAATCGATATTCCGCCAACGTTATTAAGTTATTTAGGACTTCCGTTTGAAACACCAATGGTTGGTAGAAACCTGAGTAAATTAGATCCAAAAGTGCAGGGGAGATCGATTATGCAATTCAACGATATCAACGCATTTAGAGTTGAAAATCAAGTTGTTATTATGCAGCCGAATTTGAAACCGCTTCAATTCGAAATCAAAAACGATACGACTTTAATTCCCGTTAAATTAAACGAAGAATTAGCAAAAGATGCCTTAGCGCACGTTATAACTGCAGGTAATTTATACAAGGAAAATAAATATAAGCTTAGAGGAAAAGGTTCTAAGTAGCTAAGATTATAAGTTGCTGAGTTTTTGAATAACAATATTTAGAAACCTTAGCAACTTAGAACCTCAGTAACTTAGTAACTTTAAAAAGGCTGTTAGGTATGTAATTTCATACTTAGCAGCTTTTTTTTGTGTTAAAATTCAAACAAAAAGGGTAACAAAAAATAAATTTAATTGATCTATACTAAACCAAAGGCGTAACCTGAAAAGCCAACAATAGAGTAGGGATCAATTAAATTAATTTATTATGAAAAGTTTACAACAAAAAAAGATTAAAAAATCTGAAGTATTAAAAGTGATGTTAGTTTTTGTTTTTGCAGTTTTTTTTATAAGCTGTAACAACGATTCAAGCGAAGATCAAAATGCTGAATCATCAAAAACAGAACAGCAAAATCAGTTAACTTCCAGAAGAATCTATGATGACATTGGAATTCTTGTGCGAAATTGGGGATCACATAATGTTGACTGCAGCCAGCCAGGTGGCTTTTGTTCTCATGTTTATACCATTGGCTGGCACGGTTTTCTTATACCAAATACTGACGGAACACCAGTACGTGTTACAAATGAAAAAGGAAATTTTGTTATGGAAATTCAAAAAAGTGCTTTGACTGAAGAACATCAAAAAGAATTATTACGAAATGGAGAATTTTATGTAATACCTGAAGGACAGATTATACAACCGGAATTAGTTAAATCTTTTAAGTTCAATTCAGATATTTTAGTTCCTGGTAAATACCCTATTCAGGAAAGTGAAGAGACTTATACAATTTCAATTAATGTAAAATAAATGAAATAGTAAAAAAAGCTTTAAGAAATTAGAAGCTCTTTTTATATTGATTTAATAAAAGCTGAGCGGCTGCAAAAGGTGATATTTCATTGTTTTGCACCGCTTTTTTATTTTGTTCCAATAATGAAATAATTTCAGGCTGATTGTAGAAATTTTGTTTCAGTTGTTCGTTGATAGTTTCCATCATCCAAAACTGATTTTGTTCGTTTCTTTTTTCCTGAAAGAAACCAGTTTCTTTCGTCAGTTCAAAATAATCAGAAATTGTGTTCCAGATTTCAGAAATTCCCTCTTTAGTAATGGCACTGCAAGTCGTAACTTTTGGCTGCCAGTTTGATTTTTTTGGAGGAAATAAATGCAAAGCCCGGTTAAATTCCAGTTTTGCCTGATTGGCTTTTTTGATATTATCTCCGTCGGCTTTGTTGATGACAATTGCGTGTGCCATTTCCATAATACCACGTTTGATGCCTTGAAGTTCATCGCCTGCGCCGGAAATTTTTAATAAAAGAAAAAAGTCAACCATACTGTGAACAGCAGTTTCACTTTGTCCCACGCCAACCGTTTCTATAATTATCGTGTCAAAACCTGCGGCTTCGCATAAAATAATCGTTTCGCGGGTTTTACGGGCAACACCGCCCAGATTTTCTCCAGAAGCACTCGGACGGATAAAAGCATTTTCATCTTTTACCAATTCTTCCATTCGGGTTTTATCGCCCAGAATACTTCCGTGCGAAATCGAACTGCTGGGATCAACAGCCAGAACAGCCACTTTTTTTCCTGCCTGAGTCAAATAAGTTCCAAATGCCTCAATAAAAGTACTTTTTCCAACACCGGGAACACCCGTGATTCCTATGCGGATTGATTTATTAGCATGCAGAAGACAGCCTTTTATAATTTCATCTGCTTTTGCGGCATGATCAGGATTGGTGCTTTCGATAAGCGTAATGGCACGGCTCAGCGCCGTTATATTTCCGGAAAGAATTCCAGAGATTAATTCAGAAGCAGAAGGCTGCTGCCTGCGTTTGTTTTTAATTTGATTGATAGCCGAAACATTGGTGATTTCAGGAGATGAAATCCCAGCTTTTTCAGTTAAACTGCCCGACTGTTTTTTTAAACTTGACAAAATACTTTTTTAATATTGTAAAAGTACAGAAAACAAAAACAGTTTCAAAAAAAGGATTTCTTTGAAATCGTGGGTTGTTAGGTTTGCCACAACCCGAGCGATAGCGAACAGGCGAAGCAATTATACGAATTTGCACGAATTTTTATGTCATCCTGACGGAGGAAGGATCGCACTAGAAACTCTGCAAAGAGTAGTTTGTCATCCTGAGGAACGAAGGATCACACTCGCTGATCGACAAAGATTGGCGATATACTTTGTGGAATTACTTTGTGGAGTTTCTTGTGTGATCCTTCCTCTGTCAGGATGACAAAGAATGCGTGGAGTTTCTTTGAAGAGTTTCTTGTGTGATCCTTCCTTCCTCAGGATGACAAACTAAAGTTTTATGGTATTACACTTGTTAAATTATAAGATAAAGATTACATTTGTCTAAAAAAATGTTAATTCCTCAAATAGGTTTTCATAGTTATTATGTTTACATCATTACCAATCAATTTCGATCAACTTTTTATATTGGTGTTACTAATAACCTGAAAGGCAGGCTTAATCAACATGCTCAAAATATTGAAACCAATACAAAGACCTTTGCGTCCAGGTATAATATTCAATTCTTAGTGTATTATGAAAAATTCAATTGGATTCAAGAGGCAATTTCTAGGGAAAAAGAATTAAAGGGTTGGAAGAGGGATAGAAAAATTCAATTAATAAAAGATTTTAATCCAAATTTCGATTTTCTCAATTCTCATTTTGAGTGAATTGTTTTTAGGATGAAAAGAGCACCGTTTGTCATCCTGATTTCTATGATAAAACCAAATCTTTTTGATAATGGATTTGGTTTTTTATTACCGCAAAAACCCGATGTATTATTTTGTTTCTCACAGCGTTTAAAACGCTCATTTTATTCTTTCCTTCATCAACTTTTCTGATGTAGTATTTTCTTAAATCATTGTCTAATCGAACAGCGCTCATTGCGGCCAGATGCAGAATAGTTTTTAAATTTTTATCAGCAAGCATTGATACTCCAGGCCTTCTTTTTAATGATGTTCCGGATTGAAAATCAAAAGGTACAACTCCACTATAGCATGCCATTTTTCTTGGATCGGTTATAATTGTAAATC
>NZ_LIAC01000021.1:0-68613 GCF_002210235.1 Flavobacterium sp. NLM | reverse complement strand
AGAATTTCTAATACAGGTATTTGATCCTGTAACTGAAACTAAAGTATACGTTGTCGTAGCTGTAACTGTGGGAGTAAAAGCGGCAAAAGGCGTTCCGCTGACAACTCCGCTTGCGGTGCGATCTGCTCCACCGTTTTCTTTGTAAACAACTGTATATGGACCTATTCCTGAAGTAGCAGTAAATGTCAATTGTCCCGCCCCAGTTGCACAAAACGGACCGTTAGCCGTTAAACTTCCCTGTGGTAATGGATTTACTGTTATTGTAGTTGAACCTGCTGTAAAACCAGAACTTCTAACACAGGAATTTACTCCTGTTACTGAAACTAAAGTATAAGTTGTTGTTGCGGTAACTGGCGTTGTAAAAGTGGCGAATGGTGTTCCGCTTACAACTCCCGTTGCTGTGCGGTCAGCTCCGCCATTTTCTTTATAAACAACTGTATATGGACCTGTTCCTGCTGTTGCGGTAAAAGTTAATTGACCTGCGCCAGTTTCACAAAACGGACCATTTGCTGTTAAACTTCCCTGCGGTAATGGGTTGACGGTTATTGTTGCTGAATTTTGGGCGAAACCAGAACTTCTAACACAGGTATTTGCATCTGTAACCGAAACTAAAGTATAAGTTGTCGTTGCGGTAACTGGCGTTGTAAAAGTAGCAAAAGAAGTTCCGCTTACTACTCCCGTTGCTGTACGGTCAGCTCCTCCGTTTTCTTTATAAACAATTGTATATGGGCCTGCTCCTGATGTCGCTGTAAAAGTTAACTGTCCTGCGCCCGTTTCACAAAACGGACCATTCGCCGTCAAACTTCCCTGTGGTAATGGATTAACTGTTATTGTTGCTGAACCTGCTGTAAAACCAGAATTTCTAATACAGGTATTTGATCCTGTAACTGAAACTAAAGTATACGTTGTCGTAGCTGTAACTGTGGGAGTAAAAGCGGCAAAAGGCGTTCCGCTGACAACTCCGCTTGCGGTGCGATCTGCTCCACCGTTTTCTTTGTAAACAACTGTATATGGACCTATTCCTGCTGTAGCTGTAAAAGTTAACAATACGGAACCAGTTGCACAAAATGGACCGTTTGCTGTCAAACTTCCCTGCGGCAATGGATTGATAGTTATTGTAGCTGTGTTTCCTGTAAAACCAGAACTTCTCGAACAAGTGTTTGCTCCGGTTACTGAAACTAATGTATAAGTTGTTGTTGCGGTAACTGGCGTTGTAAAAGTGTTAAACGGTGTTCCGCTTACAACTCCTGTTGCAGTTCGGTCTGCTCCTCCGTTTTCTTTGTACACAACTGTATATGGACCCGTTCCTGCCGTAGCTGTAAAAGTTAATTGTCCGGAACCTGTTACACAAAAAGGACCATTTGCTGATAAAGTTCCTTGTGGTAAAGGATTAACTGTTACTGTTGTCGCTATAGAATTTGCAGCTGTACAAACTCCATTTTGAACAACAGCTCTAAATTCAGTTGTTTCACTAAGCAGTCCAGAAGTATAAGTATTTGTTGTATTTGCAATATCAGTCCAAGTTGAAAATGGAGCTATAGAATATTGCCATTTTTGAATTGTACCTGTTTGTCCTGCTAAAGATAAAGTAGCACTTGTTGCTCCAGCACAAATTGTTGTTCCGCCTGAAACTGTTCCACCAGCTGAAGGAGCAAAAATTGTAACTGTTGTAACGTTTGAAGTAGATATAGCTGAAGAACAGACTCCGGATGTTAAATTAGTAACGGTAATATTACTTGTCCCAACAGTGTTTAAACCTGCTGCTGTAAATGTTCCCGTTCCGGCAGTAGTCACAGTCATTATTGCTGTAAGTCCTGTCGCACTTGGATTGCTTCGACTGTATGTCACGGTATAAGTTCCTGTTGGTAAAGACGCAGCAGATGATGTTAGTGTTACAACTGAAGTAGTTCCAAGATTACTGCAAACATTTACTGCCGAAATTCCTGTAATACTATAAGTAGGGCAAGTATAGGTTACTATAACCTGACCAGATGCTCCTGATCCTCCAGGCTGAGCAGCAGCAAGAGCAGAACTCATTGAGCCACTACCTCCTCCTCCTGGGGCAGCACCGGGGTTTCCAACTGTAGTTCCAAGAACTAAGCTTGGCACAGATGCTCCTCCGGCTCCTCCTCCGGGACTTGCTCCATTTCCTCCTTTTCCGGAACTTAATAAAAGTGCGGCTAAAACATTTCCTCCAGTTCCTCCTGCTTCACCAGCAGTTTTTGTAGTACCAAAAGAGGCTGCTGTAGATCCACCAGCACCTCCGGCAGGTGCTCCACCTGCATTGTTAGCCAAACCTCCTGCTCCACCTGCAGCATATATTACTGTTTCATAACCGGTAATGGTTGAATGCCCGCCTGCAGCTCCATTATTTACTGTACCGGCTACTGTACCGGCAACTACAACATTTAAAGTATTGCTGGCTGTTACATTGATATTACTTCTGGCATAAGCGCCTCCGCCTCCTCCGCCTCCGCTTCGTCCTTCAAGTAAACCTGAGCCGCCCGCGCCGCCACCGGCACCGCCTCCGCCCCAAGCTTGCACATCCATTACCGTAACACCAGCGGGAACGACTATTGTTCCATTAGATGTCAATGTATGTGGGGGCTGTGCCCATAAGGAAAAACAAAAAAAGGAGAATAAGAG
Organism: Flavobacterium sp. NLM; assembly: GCF_002210235.1. Classification (NCBI taxonomy): domain Bacteria; kingdom Pseudomonadati; phylum Bacteroidota; class Flavobacteriia; order Flavobacteriales; family Flavobacteriaceae; genus Flavobacterium; species Flavobacterium sp. NLM. The sequence goes on along the minus strand of NZ_LIAC01000021.1, from coordinate 65,967 downwards.
CGAGAGTTTAATTTTATTTGATAAAAAATTCTCTTGGCATTCATTGAATAAAGAAAAACAACGAATAAAAAATTGAGGTAAGATTAGAAAGATTGGTAATTTTTTTTTCATCGCACTATTTTTTAATTAACAGAAAAAGATTCACCAGTGAGAGAAAGTCTGGTTTAGTTTAATTTCTAAATACCTCAAAAAATCACATTGACTTCAAAAATGATTTTTGAAACAAAAGCAAAGAATAGTTAGCAAATGTTGCTTTTTGTGGTATTTAAATAAGCATTAAATAGTATTTGGCAGATAAAAAATAAGTTACATTTTGTTTAAGGGGTTTAAAAAATGTATATTAACGGCTTTTATGTTATATTCGTCGATTGACTGTTAAAACAAGGTACGATTTTTTTTACATCAGATTTAGACGGAAAATGTTAAATATTGTAGATTTAACACTTTTAAGTTGATAATTTAAAAATTGTGTAGGTTGTGTTAATTTACTCAACAAATTGATTAAGTGTAATTTATACTTATAAAAACTATTCAAAAAGAAAAATCCCCATACATAAATATGTTGGCGGATTATCTACATTGATAAAAATTCTAGTTTAGAAAATGATCTTTTTTGTCTTTGAAAAATCATCTTCTAAAATTACTTTCACTAACATGATTTGATGAACAATTCTTAAATTTGATATTACTAATTCAAACTCGTTTAGTTTTCTTTTTTCGAAAAGTAATTTTCCATTAATATCATAGAGCTGAACATTTTTTAGTTTTTGATTTTTCGATCTTATATTGATTATTTTATCTTTTGACGAAACCAAAATTTCATTTTTAGTATTCTGAAAATCATCAACACTTAAATTTTTATTAGTAAAATGAAGGATGAATCTATCTGTAAAAACTCCTATTTCACTATGAAAGGTGTAATCTTTTAGGGTTAGATTGGAAATACTATTCATTAGCTTGTCTTCTAAATAAATTTCCTGCTCTGACAAATTACCATCAGAATGATCTATCGCTATTGTAAAACTATCGGCGATTACCGTTTTATATCCTAAATTAATTTCATCAGAATCCTGAAAAGGTAAAGCTCGTCCCTGAATTACTAATTTTTTGCTTTCACTAATACTATAAAAGTCTACAAATTGGTTTCCATTTAAGGTTTCTGCATCATAATTTAGATCATAAGAATTTGTTGCACCTGGCAGGTATCCAATTAAAATTTGTTTAAAAGCACCATTATCATTTTGAAGATTCAGCCATAATCTATTTTTAGCTGCTTCTTTCTTAGTCTCTGTTTGTCTTTTTACAGGTTTAAAAAACTTATTATTTGTTCCGGAAATTCGCATGCTATTATTGAATTCCAAAAGTCCTAACTGATTACTTTTAACAAAAAATCCTTGACCGGAAGCTATTTTACCATCGGGAATTGTTTCATTGATACCTTTAGAAATTGCTTTTGTACCCACCCCGCCAACTAAATTATAAACGGCATAGTCATCTGATGTATATTCTAAATTTGTTATTTGTGTATTATGTGTCCAGAAATAAAGCGCGCCTTTGATTTTAAATTCGTTTTTACCCAAAAAAATATTCCCATCAATAGCTGATGGATATGGATTTCCAATTAAGTAAAACCTATTGTTTTCTTGTAAATCAACTTCAACCTTTCCATTATTTGGAACACCTGTAAAAACTCCTTCATATATAGATCGTTCAAACTGAGAAAATTCCTGAGGAGATCTTATTATATATCCTTTTCCTAAAGTCATATAACTGGATGGTTCTTCAATTTTCCAGCCTGGCAATGCAGAATTGTACGACTGGTATTTATCAAATAATGTGTGAGGTGAAAGATCAATTAGTTTTTGATTATTGACTGGAGAAGACCAATAGGTATAATCAAATTTTAAAACAGGATTTGTTTTTCTTTTCATCTGCATAATTCCGGAATTTACCATATCGTCATCTGATTGGTATAAACTGGCTGAATCTTCTAAAACTAATGTTCCTAAACCGGAATATGAAAATTCAATTCCTAAAGTATTTCCACTTAAAAGTGTAACTCTTTTTCCTGCTTCAATGTTGCAGCTGCAAACATTCGATGAATTTAAAATCGGAAAATCTTCTTTAAAAAAGATTTCTTTTCCTCCAGACGGATAGCCATTTGACCATGAACGACCATCCCAAATTGTTGATTCGAGACAAAGTTTTAACCGACAAATTCTATGCTTGGAAAATCCTGAAACAGAATTAAAATTTCCTCCTATTAAAAGTCTAAAATCGGATGTAATACTTAATGCAAAAATTTTATTGTTTACTGATGCATTGAAGGTGTTATCAAAATCTCCTGTTTTTAGCAATCTTATTAATCTTAAAGAAGGGTAATTTTTATAAGTTCCTGAAAAGGTTCCGCCAACTAAAAGACGATCATCTGGCTGTACCAAAATTGCACGAATATCTCCTTTATTAAAACCTGTTCCGGAATCAAAACTGCTGTCTAAACTTCCGTTAGAATTTAGACGAAGAATTCGTTTTTGCGAACTTTTATTATACATCAAAAAAGACCCGCCAACAACTATTTTTCCGTCTGATTGTAATGCAATTGCGTAAACATTTTTATCAAAACCTTCTCCAATATTAAAACTTGTATCGATACTTCCATCTGTATTTAATCGAACCAAATGCTGATAGGACTGATCATTAAATTTTATAAATCTTCCTCCGATTAAAATTTTTCCGTCGGGCTGAATTAGAATATCGTCTATTATAGCATCTGCGCCAAGACCTGTATTAAAAGTTGGATCTTGTGAACCATTGGGCAGTAACCTTACAATCCTAATTATTGAAAGATCGCCATTGTAGCGTGTAAAGTTTCCTGCAACAATAATTTTATTATCGGACTGTAAGGCCATAGCATAAATTTGGCTATTGAATCCTGAACCCATATTGAAGGAATTATCAATTGATCCGTCTTGAAAAATTCTAACAATTCTATTATAAAGCTGATCATTATATTTGGTGAAATTTCCACCCAAAATAATTTTACCGTCTGCTTGAAGAATAGCTGTTTTTATTAAGTTATTTGCTCCGGTTTGGCCAGTATTAAAATCGGGGTCAAATGATCCGTCTTCTAAAAGTCTTGCAATTCTAAAAGCAGGATTATTATTGAACTTCGTAAAGTTCCCAAGTACTATTGTTTTTTGATTTTCTAATGGAATGATTTTTAAAACAGAATTATCAAAACCAATTCCAGAAGCCAAATAACCGGTATCTTGCTCCCCTTCGAAATTCACTTTTGCCAGTCTTCCCTGATTTTGTCCATCGAAAACAGAAAATGTTCCTCCAATAAACCACGATCCTTCTGAGTCATTTGCGAGTGTCCAAACAGTAGATGCCGGCCCCGTACCCATATCAAAATCAGGTTTTATTGTTCCGTCTGAATTTAAGAAAGCCACATGATTAACAGTTACTCCATCATAGCGACCGGTAAAAGATCCGCCAGCCATGATATTTCCTTCACTATCAATTTTGATAACTTGAACAACATTATTAAAACCTGATCCAAGAAAACTGAAATCACGGGAGCCATCTGGATTAAGACGCACAATTCTATTGGCAGTAATTCCATTATATGATGTAAAACTTCCTCCTAAAAGTATCTTACCATCGGGTTGAACTTCAATAGTATTTACATTATCATCAAAACCAGTCCCGATATTAAAATCTTTATCTATACTACCATCAGAATTTAGCCTGATTATTCCATTAGAGTCAACTTCATTAAAAGAGGTAAAATTGCCCACAACTAAAATCTTCCCATTAGTCAAAACGTGAACATTTGAAATGAGTAAAGCAGAACCTATACCTATTTTAAATGAAGTGTCTATTAAGCCGTTTGGCAGTAATCGTGCAATTCTGTTTACGGCTGTATTACCATATTTTGTAAAAGTCCCAGCAATTATAATTTTCCCATCTGACTGCAAATCTATATCATGAATAATTCCTGCTCCTGAACTAGCTGCAACAACTGTGTTAAAAGATTCATCATAAGAGCCATCATTGTTTAGACGAATGAGCCTTCCCGCATTTTTTCCGTTATAAGTTGAAAAATTTCCTCCAACTAATATTTTACCATCGGGCTGAACATTTGAAGAATAAACTTTACCATTAAAGCTAGTTCCTGTATCAAAACTTTCGTCTATTGTTCCGTCCGGTTTTAAACGAGTTAAGTATGAAGATGGAATTCCGTGCAGACTTGTATATTCACCTCCAACAATCAGGTTATTGTCTGGCTGCAAAAAAAGAGTTCGGACAGTCGCGTTAAATCCATCTCCTTTAGATCCGTCATCGATTGTATTAAAAGTGTTATCAACTTTTCCCTGTTGGGCAATAAGAGTGTTTGTGAAAGGCAGAAAAATGAGGAACAGGATGTATTTTATCAAAGTCGTAAAATAGTAAATTAGTATTTGTAAGAATTAACCGAAATTAATTTACTTTGAAAAATAATACAATACCCACTTTTGGTGATTTTTTATTTATTTTAAAAACAAAAAATCCATTCCGCAAAACGGAATGGATTTTTTTTATTAGAAGAAGTTTTTTTCTATTTAAAGATAATCTTTCTTGTTATTTCTGCTTTGTTTTCAAGGGTAACTTTTACGAGCAAAATCTGCTCAGCAGCCTGTAAATTTGAGATTGACAATTCTGTCGTTCCAACTTTCTTTTTATTGTATAAAAGTTTGCCGGTGATATCAAAAACTGAAACCTCTTTAATGTTTTCTTTTGAAGAAGTGACTTTGATTGCTTTATCTTTTACAGAAACCAAAAGTCCGTCTTTTACATTTTCAAAATCACCTGTTCCTAATGTTTTATTCGTATAACGAAGTACAAAACGATCTGTAAATGTTCCTATCTCGGTAGTAAATTTATAGTTTCCTGCTTTCAGATCATAAATAGTACCTGCTTTTTTATCTTCAAGATAAACAGCCTGATCGTTTAGTAATCCGTCAGTATGGTCAATTGCAATTGTAAATTCTCCTGCAACGGCAGTTCTATATCCCAGAGGAATTAAATCTGTATCTTCAAAAGGAAGTCCACGCCCTTGAATAGTTAGTTTTTTGGCATCATTTAAACTGTAAAAGTCTAAATTGACACTTCCGTTGAGTGTTGCCGCATCATAATTTTGATCCCAGCTGTTTGTTGCTCCTTCAATGTAACCAATTAGTACCTGCTTATACAATCCTGTAGCATTTGAGATATTAAGCCATAAACGGTTTTTTTCAAGATTGGTTTGAGCGGTTTTAAAGAACTGACTGTTATTGCCTGAAATTCGCATACTGTTTGTAAAAACAACATTATTTCCTGTACTGGCTTTGAAGAAAAACCCCTGAGCTGCTGCAATTTTCCCACTTGCAGGCGGACCATTTGAAGTTCCTGTGCTTCCTGATAAGGTATAGACCGAATAATCATCCGGGTCATAGTTGTAAGTTGCATTTCCATTGGTGTTTTCGTCAGGTTGGTTACTGTGTGTCCAGAAATACAATGCTCCAACACCAGCGTCATTAATCAATCTATCGGCATCTATTGCTGATGGGTATGGGTTTCCAATTAAATTCCATTTTGTAGCGACTGGAGTAACCGTAATATTTCCATTGTTTGGAACTCCTGTAAACGAAGCCTGAAAAACAGCTGGACTTACATTACCTTGTGGCCCTCTTATGATATATCCCTGCCCTGGTGTCATGACCAAAGTTCCGTTATAACTAGTTACCCATCCACTTGATGGATTAAAGCTTTGGTATTTATCTGCCAATGTTGTTGGTGATAAATCATGAAGCGTCATTCCGGGTGTTGCTGTAACTGGTATTGACCAGTATACATAATCATAACGATTTACAGGCGTAGTGCTTCTTAAATAAGTAATGTTTCCAGTATTAACTGCATTCGTAGTTTGAACCAAACTTGCATTATTATCAAAGGTTAATGAACCGCCTGAATTAACATTTAAAGAGTTAGTAATTGTTAAAGTCCTTCCAGATGGAACTGTCATGTTAACACCACTATTTATGGTACAAGAACAAGCAGTTAAATCTGCTGAAATTGCAAACGCTCCAGTAAAAACAGCTCTTTTTGTTGCAGTTGGAGTTCCGTTAGACCAAGCTGTTCCATTCCATGTTGTCGAAGATTGATCAGTAATTGTTGCTCCTAAACTCGATGGTGACTTACAGCCTCTGGTATTATCTGTTACTCTAAATGTATAAGTATTGGCAGCTAATAAAGGAATTGTTGTACTAGTTCCTGAACCCGTATATGTAGCAGATCCCGGGCTTCTTTCTATAGTCCAAGTTCCAGTTGCTGGTAAGTTATTTAAAATAACACTTCCTAAAGCAGTACATGAAACATCGCTTATTGTGCCAATGGTTGGTGGTGGCAGTAAATCTATGGATGTTGAAATATTATCTGTATAGGTATGTCCCGAAATATCTTCAACGACATTTAACGATGGGTCAGTTCCGGTAACTTTTGCAGAATTAACAACTCTTCCAGTAAGTACATCATTACTAGTAATCGTATAAGTTCCGGTTAATGTAGCAGTTGCTCCGGCGGCCAAACTAGCAATTGGGTTTCCTGTTATAGTTATTCCAGGCATTGGATCAGTTACACGAATATCTGTAATAGGAACCTCTCCAGTATTTTTTACATTAAAAGTATAATCAATAACATCTCCAGCTTTCCCGCATGATGGCATCGAAGCTGTTTTTATAAGACTTAATTCTGCAATTTTTAATGAATTAGTATTAAAAGCAATAAAAGCACAATCTGAACTGCCTGAAAAAGTTACTACAAAACGGTCAACCTGAGCAGCGTTTGCAGATGTTATTCCAAATTGACTGGTTTCGATTGCAAGCATTCTAATGTCTCTTGTTGATGCGGCAGCAAATCCGAGAGTTCCATCCATTTTAAATAAATCAAGACTATACGTACCAATCGCAGTTACAGCATCAAACTTTATAGATAATTCAGTTCCTACGGTGTTTCCTAATGCATCGATAAATTTAAAAGTATCTGGTGTTCCTCCTGGGTCTGCAACCTGCGTTACAATTAAATCAGGAATTCCGTCGCCAATACCTGAAAGATTCAGGTTATTGGTACCAACTTTAAATTCAGCTGTTCCGGCTTTTATATTAGCAACACCTGTACCGATTGAAAGTCCGCTTGCTCCATCAGTTAATCTTGATGCAAGTTCTGCACCTGTAGCAGTTGAACCGGCTAAAGCAGGAACCAAAGTTGCCGTACTTGTTGATCCGTCTATCATAGAACCTTGCAAAAAGTATGAGCTTGATGTTGAACCAAGAGATTGAATTTTCAATGCTCTAAATTTTTGTGCATTATAAACTACAGAGTGCGAATCTAGAGTGGTATTACTAACACCTGTTGAATAAGTAGTTCCATTCCATGAGAATGCCAATAGGTTGTTTTCTCTGTCTGGACGATTACCAACTCCAGTAGTAGAATTTGAAGTCCAGTATCCGTTCCAATCGGTGTGGATTCTTGAAACAGCTGTTAGCTGCGCTGACATTTTTAAAGAAACCAATAAAAATATAAACAGTATCTTTTTAAATAAAGAACGGGTAAACAAAAGTAATTTTTGGGGCATACAATTTGTGTTTGGTTTGATTCGGTTATTAATAATGATTTAATTCTTAAAAAATTTAAACTTATTTTTACTTTACTCTTTTTATTTAGTACGTTCATTACATGGAAAAATCCGGCAGCTTTCACTGTCGGATTTTTTTTATATTTTATTTTAATTATTTGAAAATGATTTTCCTTGTTGTTGCAGAGTCATTTTCAAGAATAACTTTTACTAATAAAACCTGATCGGCAGACTGCAGATTCGAAATCGATAATTCTGTCGTTCCTATTTTATTTTTACTATATAAAAGCTTTCCTGTAATATCATATATATTTACTTCTTTAATGTTTTCTTTTGAAGAAGTGACTTTGATTGCTTTATCTTTTACAGAAACCAAAAGTCCGTCTTTTGCATTTTCAAAATCGCCTGTACCTAATGTTTTATTCGTATAACGAAGTACAAAACGATCTGTAAATGTTCCTATCTCAGTAGTAAATTTATAGTTACCGGCTTTTAGGTCGTGTACTTTACTGGTTACTTTGTCTTCCAGATAAACTGCCTGATCATTTAGTAATCCATCTGTATGGTCAATTGCAATGGTAAATTCTCCCGCAACTGAGGTTTTATATCCAAGAGGAACTAAATCTGTATCTTCAAAAGGAAGTCCACGTCCCTGAATCGTTAGTTTCTTGGCGTCATTTAAACTATAAAAGTCTAAATATGCACTTCCGTTAAGTGTAGCTGCATCATAATTCTGATCCCAGCTGTTTGTTGCTCCTTCAATGTAACCTATCAGGGCTTGTTTAAATAATCCTGTTGTAGTTGACATATTCAGCCATACACGGTTTCTCTCTATATCGGCAGCTGTTTTAAAGAACTGGCTGTTTTCACCTGGTATTCTCATACTGTTTGTAAAAACTACATCACTTCCCGTACTTGCTTTGAAGAAAAATCCCTGACCTGCTGCAATTTTTCCACTTGCTGCCGGGCCATTAGAAGTTCCTGTACTTCCTGATAAGGTATATACCGAATAATCATCCGGATCATAATTGTAAGTTGCATTTCCATCAGTATCTTTATCTGGTTGGTTGCTGTGCGTCCAGAAATACAATGCTCCAGTTCCTGCGTCGGTTATTAATTTATTTGCACTAATTGCTGACGGGTATGGATTTCCGATTAAATGCCACTTTGTAGCTACAGTTGTAATGGTAAAATCTCCATTATTTGGAACTCCCGTAAAAGAAGCTTGAAAAACAGCAGCGCTAACATTTTCCTGCGGTCCTCTTACAATATATCCTTGTCCAGGTGTCATAACCTGAGTTCCGTTATAACTAATTACCCATCCACTTGATGGATTAAAACTTTGGTATTTATCTGCCAGAGTAGTTGGTGATAAATCATGAAGTGTCATACCTGGTGTTGCTGTAACCGGTATTGACCAGTATACATAATCGTAACGGTTTATAGGAGTTGTGCTTCTTTTATAAGTAATGTTTCCTGTGTTAACAACATTTGCAGTCTGAACTAAACTTGCATTGTTATCAAAGGTTAAAGAACCGCCTGAATTAACGTTTAATGCGTTAGTAACTGTTAGAGTTCTTCCGCTTTTTATGGTAACGTTTGCTCCGCTTGCAATTTTACATGAACATCCATTAATATCTTTGTCTAAGCTATAATTGGCATCAAATTCTAATATATCATTTAACGTTGGATCTGAGCCACTAGACCATGTCGTTCCATTCCATTTATTTGCTGATTGTATAGTTACGACTGAAGAATATACTGATCCACAATTACTTTGTATTGCAAAACTATAATCACCAGGAACTAATCCTGAAACCGTCATTGTTCCCGTTCCTGAAATACTGTAAGTTCCATTTGTTGAATTTGGTCCATTAAAAAGTAACGTTCCGGAATTTGGCAAACCACTCAATGTAACACTTCCCGTTGGAACTAAACAAGTTGGTCTAACTATTGTTCCTGGTACTGGAGCAGTATAAGAAGTCTCGACTGTTGTTGTTGAAGAAGCCGGAGAGGCCGCTGAACATCCGTTAGAATTTCTATAATTAACTGTTACTGTTTTACTACCTGTCGTTAACCATCTTAATGTTACTGTATTACTTCCTGTCCCGATTCCTCCTCCAGTAATAGTGTAATCACTTCCACTATTTCCAGATATTGTCCAGGTATAATTTGCCTGTCCGCCTTGTGTAGTATAAACTACGTTTGTTCCTGTACAGGTACTTGTTCCTGCCTGACTTGTAAAAGTAACTGTTGATAAAGGATCAATATCAAAGCTAGTTTCGATAGCAGCAAAACCTTGTGGACAGCCAGAAGTTTGTGCAACCGCTCTATATGCTCTTTTTGCGTAAAGTAATTCTGTTGGCTGATACTCAATTAAGTTTGCAGTACCTGCTATAGGAACCCAGGTTACATTATTATCGTCACTATATTCCCATCTTACTACTTTTTCAGGATAAGAATATGCCGCTCCTTGATTAGGCGCATCAGCATTTGCCAAAGTCAATTTATTAGGCTGAGTTCCATAACAAATATGTCTACCTCCATGTGTACGTCCTCTGTCTGTAGTTATAACTGATACCGCTACAGCATTTGATATAACAGTAGAACCGCAACTTCCACTAACTTCTACAGTATAGTTTCCAACATTTGTAGTTGTTGGATTTGTTAAGGTTAATGTATTTGTTCCTTGTCCATTTACACCGCCGCCATTTGTAACAGCTGTTCCATCTTTTTTCCAAACATATGTTAATGTGCTTCCTACTGCTGTAACTGAAATTGTTTGTGTACCACTTCCTGAACATGCTGCAGCAGGAGCAGTTGGTTGTACTGTTATTGCTGTTATGGCATTTACTGTAATTGTTCCTGTGGCATTAACCGCAGTTGCCCCGCAGCCATTAACCGGAATACTATATGAAAAAGTTCCTGATGCTGTTGGTGTGCCACTAATAGTAATCGTATTAGAAGCCCAAGATGCAGAAACTCCTGCTGGTAAACCATTTGCTCCGGCAACACCATTATTAGCTATTCCTGTTACACTTCCTGTAGTTGTATGTGTAACATTCGTTATCGCTGTATTGATACAAACATTTGGACTAGATGATGCTGCTCCAACGGCTTTATTTGCATTAACAGTAATTGTTCCCGTTGCATTTACTGTACCACATCCGCCATTTAACGGAATGCTATAAGTAAAATTACCTGATGCTGTTGGAGTACCACTAATAGTGATAGTATTGGTAGCCCAAGATGCAGAAACTCCTGCCGGTAAACCGTTTGCTCCTGCAACACTATTGTTAGCTATTCCTGTTGCGCCAGTTGTAGTATGTGTTATATTTGTTATTGCTGTATTAATACAAGTAGTTGGACTTGATGATGCAGCAGTCACTGTATTTATCCTAACGGTAATTGTTCCTGTAGCATTAACCGCAGTTGACCCGCAGCCATTAACTGGAATGCTGTATGAAAAAGTTCCTGATGCTGTTGGAGTACCGCTAATAGTAATAGTATTAGAAGCCCAAGACGCAGAAACTCCTGCTGGCAGACCATTTGCTCCGGCAACACCATTGTTAGCTATTCCTGTTACACCCCCAGTAGTTGTATGCGTAAAGGCTGTTATTGCTGTATTGATACAAACATTTGGACTTGCTGACGCAGCACCCACAGCTTTGTTTGCATTAACTGTAATTGTTCCTGTTGCATTTACAGTACCACATCCTCCATTTAACGGAATGCTATATGAAAAAATTCCTGATGCTGTTGGAGTACCACTAATAGTAATAGTATTAGAAGCCCAAGATGCAGAAACTCCTGCTGGTAAACCATTTGCTCCGGCGATACCATTGTTAGCTATTCCTGTTGCGCCAGTAGTAGTATGAGTTACATTAGTAATAGCCGTGTTGATACAAACATTTGGGCTTGATGAAGCAGCTGTTACTGTATTTGTTCTAACAGTTATTGTCCCTGTAGCATTTGTAGCATTTCCACACCCCCCAATCAGTGAAATGTTATAGTTAAAAGTTCCTGCAGCGGTAGGAGTTCCGCTAATAGTAATTGTATTTGATGCAAATGATGCTGATACACCTGCTGGTAAACCATTTGCGCCAGATACCCCATTATTAGATATTCCTGTTGCACCAGTAGTACTGTGTGTTATATTTGTTATTGCTGTGTTAATACATACATTTGGACTTGAAGAAGCACTACCTACGGTATAAGAAGTAGATCCAATTGTAATTGTTGAAACTGTAGAATATGAAATATTAGTACAAGGTGAATTTCTAACAACAGCTCTGTAGTAAGTAGTTTGTGTTAAATTTTGTACATCAATTCCGTTATTTGTATTATTAATCGTTGTTGTATTGCTTACAAAATTATCTGTAGAGGATTCCCAACGAATAACTGAACCAATATATCCCGTTAAATTTAAGTATGTAATATATGTATTTGGACACCCACTTGCAGACGGCAATGTACCTCCGTTGCTCGTTTGTGCTATTGTTACAAATAAACTTGATGGACCTGAAGTACCACAAGCATTTGTTGATGTAACCTGAATATTTCCAGAAGTAGCTGAAGCACTAAAAGTAACACTTGCAGAAAGACCATCAGCCGCTGGTGTAATAGTTGCACCTGTTCCTGAATAAGACCAATTGTAAGCATAAGAACCTTGAACGGCGCTAATTGTATAGCTAGTTGTAGAACTTTGACATTGAGTTTGAGAACCTGCTAAATTTGATGGTGCTCCTCCAGGTCCATTCGTAACATAAATTGTTCTGGTTACTGTTCTTGCTGTAGGGCAATCTGTTGTTGATGGAATTGTATAAGTAACAGTAACTGTTCCGTTTGCAGTTGCAGTAATTGCACCTGTACTTGAATTGATTGACGCTATACCAGATGGGCTTATGGTCCATGTTCCTCCCGGAACTGTAGATGCAAAAGTAGTAGATGTACTTCCGTAAGTACAAATATATTGATTACCGGAAAGAGTTCCAGCAGATGTTGGACAATCATAAGATATAACAACTTTACCCGCTGCACCTGCACCACCAGCTCTGTTTCCAGCTGTTTGTGATGTTCTTCCTCCACTGCCACCTCCACCATAAAGACTTCCAGGATTACCAGCTGCTGTATTACCAGAACCACCTACTATTGCCCCTCCTGTTCCTCCTGTTGGGCCGGAACCAGTTCCACCAACACCAGAGTCTGCACCATTATTACTTTCTCCATTTCCTCCATTACCGCCCGCAATGACCTGTACTCCACCAACATTTCCAGTTGTTCCTCCAGTTCCTCCTAAAATAGGATTCCCTCCACTAGTATTTCCCGTTCCTCCAGATCCTCCTGCTGCATATATCAAACCAGAAGCTGAAGTTCCATTTATACTTACAGTAGAAAAACCTCCATTACCACCACTTGCACCACTAGCTGCTGTTCCGGCAGCCCCAACTGTAGCATCAAGTACATTTGTTGGTGCAACTGTTAAGTTACTTTTTGCATAAGCTCCGCCGCCGCCGCCGCCTCCTGTTCTTGCAGTAGCTCCAACAGCATTTGTAGATCCTCCTCCAGCTCCGCCGCCGCCCCAACATTCTACTACCACAGTTGTGACACCAGCAGGAACTGTAAAGGTTTTAGGAGTTGTAGCTGTCACATAAGTTTTTGTAACGGTTTGTCCGAAAGAAACAAAGGAAATTACAAAAAATAAAAAACTAAAAAGTAATGTTTTCTTCATGTTATATGTTTTCTATCAGGTTGTTATGCGAGCATAAGAGTTGTCTTGCCCGCAAAGATATATACATATACGTTTTAGAAATTATCAGGGTTTTTAGAATAGGCATATAATCGATAAACCGATAAAATAATCGATGAAATGCACGACAAAAATGATGATTTTATGGAATTTCTTATAAAACAAGTAAATTAAAAATAAGAAAAATCCTTAGTAATAAGCATTTTAGCTTTGTTTTTTTGGGATAATAATCGAAAAAACGTCTTGTTTTGTAAAAAATCCTCAAAAAAGCAATATTTTACAACTTTGCGTTATTTTTTATTCCGTAAGGAATTTAAGATATTTTCAAATAAAAATTTAATATTTAAAGTGAGGCAAAAAATGCAATTCTAAATATCTTTTTTTGATGTTTATTCTTGCTCTAATTCTTTAACTTTTTCATAAACAAGACTACTTTCATAACCTCTTCGAAGAAGATAGTCACAAAATTTTTTGCGCTTTTTTAAATTATTTTTTTCCTGAATACTATTCCAGCATCTTTCAGATAAATTTTCAAAAGTTTCAAAATATTCTTCATTTGAAATTTCTTTAAGAGCGAGATTTATATTTGTTGAAGAAATATTTCGCAATTTAAGCTCATTTGTAATCCTGATTTTTCCCCAATTTTTGATTCTGTGTTTACCTCTTGCGAAGCTACAGGCAAAACGTGTTTCATTCAAAAAATTATTTTCAATTAACTGAACAACAATAGAATCAATTTCATCAGAAGTCATTTTTAAGCTATAAAGTTTCGAAACAACTTCGTCATGACAGCGTTCCTGATAGGCACAAAATCGTTCTAATTTCTGTAATGCTTCTTTTGGAGTAAAAATTACATTCATGAGTATTTTCTTTCTTTTTAACTATAAGTGGTAAAAATAACCATTTAAATGTTAAATTATGATGTGTTTATTGCCTTTTTGACAAAACTATTTTTTCAAAACCTTGTTTATGTTGAGAATTATAATATTTTTGTGGGTAAATTCTGTTTGTTAAATTGCCCTGTTTATTAAACAGTTATTAATAAGAATTTAAGTTCAAAATTAGTCTTTCGTTTATAACGAAACTTGAAATTTTTTATTTGAATTTAAGCCAAAAACAAATTTAATACCACGCCTACTATGATTCGAAAACTACTTTTGTTCGTTCGTTCTTTATTTTTATTATTCCCTAATTCTTCTAAAGAAAAGTCTTTCACTCTTAGTTTAAGATTAATTTGTTTAGGGATGTTTTTTGTTGTGTCGGCTGCGAATGCAACAGATTATTATTCTAAATCAACAGGTAATCTTAACACTCTAGCAACGTGGGGTACAAATACTGATGGATCAGGAACTGCACCAGTTAATTTTACAGCAGCTGGAAATATTTTTTATATCAGAAATAATACTGCACCTACAGTCAGCAACAACTGGACAGTATCTGGCACAGGATCAAAAATAGTTTTGGGTGATGGAACTACCGCAATTAATTTTACAGTAGCAGGCAATAATGTTATAACTGCAGCTATGGACATTCTCGCTTCAGGAACACTTACATTGACCACTACCGGTAATACAGCAATTACATTTGGAACTTTAGCTGCCACCAGTACTGTCAATTATGGAGAAACAGGTAACCAAAATGTTCTCGCAGGAAGTTATGGAAATTTAATTATTTCTGGAAGTAATACTAAAACTTTTCCAGCCTCAACCATAACCGTAGTAAACAATCTCTCAATAGCTAATGGAGTTATTCTAAGTCTATCAACAGCTACTACCCATACAGCCGGAACATTGACTTTTAATGGAAATGGACAAAATTCTGGTGTTTGGGGAAGTACAGCCAGTACAGCTGCTAACAAAAGTGGAACTTATTTGGGAACAGCGGCGGTTGGGAGAATTACAATTGGAACAACTACATGTACAACAGGTTACTGGACAGGTGTAACCGACACAAACTGGAATACAGCAACAAACTGGTGTGGTAATACAGTACCAACAGCAACAACAGATGTCGTTATACCATCTGGAACTCCAAATTCACCAAATATTCTAGCTGGAGTTACTGCAGTTCCAAGAAATTTAACAATTAATAATAGTGCTACTTTAACCTTAGCCAATAGTGCAACTGCGTTATTAAATATAAGTGGAGATTTTACAAATAATGGAACTTTAACTACTGGTGCCAACAGCACTATAAGTTTTGTTGGTACAGCTAATCAAAACATAGGAGGCTTTACCACAACTGGTTTAATTTCAATGACTAAAACTGGAGGTACTGCAACTTTTACTGGAAATGTTACTAGTAGTAATGCAGGTGCACTAACAATAAATGGAACCGGAGGTACACTAAACCTAGGTTCTAGTTTGTCTCACACTTTTACATCTGTAGTCCTTACAAATGGATTTTTAAATGGTAGCTCAAGCATTATAAATCTTTCTGCTGCGACTCCTTTTACAGGAACAACTTCTAATTTTCAACCTGCAACAGGAACAGTTAATTTAAATGGAGCAGCTCAAAATACAGTACTTTCTAATTTTTACAACCTTACTTTGTCAGGAACCGGAAATAAAACGTTTGCTAATGTAACTACAATAGCAAACATTTTAACTATTGCAAACACAAATGCGAAAGCCAACTTAGGAGGTTTCGCAACTACCCATACCGCTAGCGCATTAATATTAGGAACAGCTACTAAGACAGTTGGGGTATATGGAGGTACTGGCTCTACAGGTACAACAATAGATACAGGATATTTTGCTAACGCAACTGGGAAAGTGACAATTTCAACTGATTCTTGCGTTTCATTTGCTACAGTTGCACCAATAACCCAAGTAACTTTAAACACCCTTTCTAATTCGGTTACGGGAACAGCAGCATATGAAATTTTTGCTCCAAGCGGCACTGCAACAACCACCGTTACGAGAGGAGATTATTATTCATTGGTAGTTAAAGGAAATACAAATGGCAACTATAACATGTATTATACCGCATTTTTTGACTGGAATGGAAATGGTACTTTCGATTCAGGAGAAGGGCCAATAAATCTTGGAACTATAAGAAACTCATCTGGGAGTGATGATAAAGCAACTTCTGCATATTTTCAAATTCCAACATCTGCTACTGCCGGAACAAACGTTAAAATGCGTATTATAGGACTTCGTGGTGCTTATAATACAACCTCTTGTACCGTAAACACAGGAGTAGGTCAGGTTGAAGATTATACAATTACGATTCAAGCAGGTTGCACAGAAACACTTCCATCCGTAGTAAGTACAAACACAACGGCTACAACTGTTTGTCCTAATGTTCCTTTTACACTTTCATTAGGAAGTATATTTGGTGAAGGTGTTACCTATTTATGGCAGACTGGGTCTAGTAGTACTGGGCCATGGAGTGGTGCCGCTACGCCATCTATAGCATTTTATAATAATGATTTTTCTACAGATCAGCCTATTAATTCAACAGCGGGTATTGTATCTCTATCTGGAGAAGATACGATGATCACTGGTGGTGCATTAGTTTTAACTGACGTAACAGCTGGTGGACATAATGGTGGCTTTTTTATAAACAAAGCCAATATTGACAATATTAATCCTTTTACCGCTACTTTCAAATATAGAGTTTGGGATGGCGGTACTACTGGAGCCGACGGTTTGAGCTTGAGTTATGGGCCAGGTTTTACAGGAGATGCTGGTGGTGGCGAAAATGGAGAAGGATCTGGATTGAGAGTACAATTTGACACTTATGACAATGAAGATGTAGCCACCGGAAGCCGTGTAAGAATCGTTTATAATAATGTTTCTATTTTTAATGCAGGAATAGATGATCCTTTTAATTTAAGAACTTCTACTTTCAAAGATGTTAAGTTATATGTCGATACTAATGGATATCTGTCTCTTGATATTCAAAACTCGTCTGGAACAATGATTACAGTTGTTTCTAAACTATTATTACCAAACTATTCAACAACAGATAAATCTACTTGGAAGTTTAAGTTCTCTGCTCGTACAGGAGGATTAAAAGATAAACACAGTATAGACGATCTTAATATTACTTTCTTAGATTCTGCAAATTCAAAATCTAAATTTACAACTTCACAAACTACTAAAACATACTATCGTGCTATAATTACTTGTGGTTTATCTTCTGTAAATTCAACTCCTGTACTTGTCGATATGAGTACAGCCGCAATCACAACTCAACCTACAGCTCCAACAGCTGTTTGTTCTGGAGCAGGAGTAAGTACAATATCTGTTGTTGCAGCAGGCGCTGGTCTAACTTATTCCTGGAGACTGGCTGGAAATCCTGTTACTAACGGAGGTGTAATTTCTGGACAAGGTACAAACACTCTTACTTTAACAAATCCTACAGCTACAAATGCTGGAAATTATACTGTTGTTGTTAGTGATGCTTGTTCTACAAGCGTAACGTCAAATGCAGTTGCAGTTACTGTAAATCCAACTCCTACTTTAACCGGAGCTAGCCAAGCTGCTACGGTATGCGCAGGATCTTCTGCAACGATAAATTTAACCGGATTATTAGCAAGCAGTACTTCTACAGTATCATATACAATTAATGGTGTAGCGCAAACTCCTGTAACAGGCGTAACCGCAACTGCAGGCGGAACAGCTAGTTTTACATCTGCTGCATTAACAGCTGCAAATAATGGCCAGACTTTACAAATAACTGGAATTACAACTACAAGCAGTACTCCTAATTGCACCCAGTCATTTACAACAAATGTAACTTTAGCAGTAAATCCTTCGCCAACTTTAACTGGAGCCAGTCAAGCTGCAGCAGTATGTGTGGGATCTTCTGCAACTATAAATTTAACTGGACTAAGAGCCAGCAGTACTTTTACTGTTTCATACACAATTAATGGTGTTGCTCAGACATCTATAACTGGTCTAACAGCAACAGCAGGAGGAACAGCTAGCTTTACAACACCTGCATTAACAGCTGCAAATAATGGCCAGACTTTACAAATTACCGGAATAACTACAACAAGCAGTACTCCTAATTGCAGCCAGTCATTTACAACAAATGTAACTTTAGCTGTAAATCCAACTCCAACTTTATCTGGAGCAAGTCAAGCTGCTGCAGTATGTGTGGGGTCTTCTGCTACAATAAATTTAGCTGGGCTATTAGCAAGCAGTACTTCAACAGTATCATATACAATTAATGGTGTCGCGCAAACTCCTGTAACTGGCGTAACGGCAACTGCAGGCGGAACAGCTAGTTTTACGACACCTGTATTAACAGCAGCAAATAATGGGCAGACATTACGTATAACTGGAATTACAACTACAAGCAGTACTCCTAATTGCAGTCAGACATTTACAACAAATGTAACTTTAGCGGTAAACCCAACCCCAACTTTAACCGGAGCAAGTCAAGCTGCCGCAGTATGCGTGGGGTCTTCTGCTACGATAAATTTAACCGGATTATTAGCAAGCAGTACTTCTACCGTTTCATATACAATTAATGGTGTCGCACAGACCCCTGTAACAAGTGTTACTGCAACAGCAGGTGGAACAGCTAGCTTTACAACACCTCTTTTAACAGCGGCAAATAATGGCCAGACTTTACAAATTACCGGAATTACGACTACAAGCAGCACTCCTAATTGCAGTCAGTCATTTACAACAAATGTAACTTTAACTGTAAATGCATTACCAACAATAACAACACATCCACAAGCAATTGCGGTTTGTGAAGGCAAAAATCATACATTCACCATAGTTACTTCTGCGGGAAGCCCATCTTATCAATGGCAGTATTCACCAGATAATTCAACTTGGACAAACACAAACGGAGCTGCTGGCGTAACCGGTCATACAACTGCATCATTAAATGTGGCAAACATTCCTTTATCATATTCTGGATATTATGTTCGTTGTATCATTACAGTTGGGACATGTTCAAGCACATCAAACTCTGCTTTATTAACCGTAAATCCAACGCCAACTGCGCCAACTGCATCTGTAACAACTCAGCCAACATGTGCTGCGCCTACAGCAACTATTACAGTTTCAAGCCCGGCTCCAGCTGCAGGAATTACTTATAGTATTGACGGAACAACTTACACTAATACTACTGGTATATTTACTGGAGTAGCGACTGGATCATCATATAATGTTACCACTAAAAATAGTTCAGGATGTGAATCTCCAATTACAGTTGTTACTGTAAATACTTATGCAGGTAAAACATGGAATGGTAGTGTAAGTACAAACTGGAACGTTGCCGGAAACTGGACTCCAAGTGGAGTTCCTACTGTCGATGACTGTGTAGTGATTCCAGATTTAACTTCAATCGCAAACAAGCCAGAAATTACAGGAACAAATATTGAATATAAAGCTCATTCAATTAATTTGAATAATAATAGCTCTTTTATAGTAAGAAGTACAACCACTCTAACCGTTACAAATGCAGTAACAGTTAATACAGGCAGTACTTTAACTTTTGAAAACAATGCAAGTTTAGTTCAAACAACCAATGCTGTTAACAGCGGAAACATTACTTATTTAAGAAGCACAACTCCTGTAAATCGTTACGATTATGTTTACTGGTCAGTACCAGTTACTGCAACACCGGGTATAACACTTCATGATTTATCACCCACTACTCTGGCAGATAAATACCAAAGTTTTAATCCAACAAGTGGATGGGTAATTAGTTATAACGGAACTCAGGTTATGACACCTGGACAAGGATATATTGTAAGAGGACCTCAGGAAAATGTTAGTGCTGCTGTTTTTCAAGCTTCTTTTACGGGAGTTCCAAATAATGGGGACTTTACCATTACACCTGTAGCTACAAAGTGGCATTTAATCGGAAATCCATACCCGTCAGCAATTAGTGCAAACAAATTAATAACCGACGCAGGAACTGGAGCATTGTATTTCTGGACACACACTAATCAGCCTGACGAAAATACCACTGGAAATGAAACATATAACTATGATCCTGATGATTATTCAGTATATACATTATCAGGAAGTACAGGAACTTCAAACGGTCCACCTGCAAGTGGAAAAATTGCGGCAGGTCAGGGATTTTTCTTCAAAGCAAGTACAGGAAGTGATGTTGTTTTTACAAACAGTATGAGAATTCCAGGCGAAAATAGCCAGTTCTTTAAAACAGCTGCCGATATAGAGAGAAACCGTGTATGGCTGAATATGTCAACTACAACAGGATTATTTAAACAAGTCCTTGTAGGTTATATAGACGGAGCGACAAACAGCTGGGATCAAAATTATGATGCAGCTACTCTTAATGGAAGTGTTTATTTAGACTTTTATAGTTTAAATGAAGCCAAGAAACTAACGATTCAGGGACGTGGTCTTCCTTTTGAAGATACAGATTTAGTTCCGCTTGGTTACAGAACTGCCGTTGCAGGAGAATTTACAATTGCAATTGACCATACTGATGGATTGCTAAACAATCAGGCAGTTTATCTAGAGGATAAAGTAACAAGCAAAGTACACGATCTAAAAGCAGGAAATTATAAATTTACTACTGAAATAGGAACTTTTACAGATCGTTTCGTACTTCGTTATACTAACAAAACATTAGGAACTGGCGATTTCGAAAATGTAAAAGACGGACTTTTGGTTTCTGTAAAAGACAAGGTAATCAAAGTAACTTCTTCAAAAGAAAACATTAAAGAAGTTTCTGTTTTTGATATTACAGGAAAACTTTTATACAACAAAAAGAAAGTTGAAACGACAGAATTTTCAATCTCAAATTTACAAGCTGAAGATCAGGTTTTACTGGTAAAAGTTACCCTTGAAAACAAAGCCGAAGTAACCAGAAAGATTATCTTTAAATAATAAAAACTTCTTCCAATAAAAAAATCCATTCCGCAAAACGGAATGGATTTTTTGTTTTTAAATAAGATGAATATTAGGCTTTTTCAATTAAAATACTCACAGCGTTTCCGCCAAAACCTACTGCATTAACTAAAACCCTTTTAATTGATTTGTCTTGTTTTTTTGATTCTGAAAAAGGTGTTTCTATAAAAATATCATTCTGGAGCATCAAAAGTGCCAATTCTAAACTCAACATTCCAGATGCTCCAAAAGTATGTCCGATCTTCCATTTATTAGTCGTTAATAAAGGCAAATTAGATCCAAACACTTTTTCAATCGCTCGTAATTCTGTCAAATCTCCTTTTATTGTTCCGGGCGCGTGCATTACAATTGCATCCACACTTTCTAAATCAATATCTTTTAAAGCCATTTTCATCGATTTTTGGAAACAGTCAGCTTCCGCAGAAATTGAAATATTGTGTTCCAAAATTTCAGTCGCATAACCAACACCGATCACATAGGCGATTGCATTTTGTTTTTCTCCAGCTTCTAAACAACAAACCGCTGCGCCTTCGCCCAAAATCATGGTATTTTGTGTTTTCTTGAAATCAAAAGCTAAATTTGGCCACAAATCAATGTCCTGATCCATTCGTGAATAAATTTTCAAAGCCCGCATTTGTCCAATGGTAAAATCGGTTAAAGGAGCTTCACTTCCTCCAACCAAAAACTTATCAGCCATTCCGGATTTTAGCCATGCAACTCCATTTAAAAGTGCATGAAGTGCCGTTGAGCAGGTAATCGAATGCGAAATTTCAGGGCCTGCGCTTTGTAAATCGTGTGCTATCCAGGACGAAATATTTCCTAAAGTTGTTGTTGGTGATGCTAAAGTTTGTGCTTTCCCTGTTTCAAGATATTCTTTGTAATGTTTTTCGAATAAATCTGTGGCGCCTCTTGAAGAACCTATATTGATTCCGAAAATATCATTGGAATTCCAGCCTGCATTTTCAATTGCTTTTCGCGAAGCAGCTAAAGCAAATAAAACAGAATCATCTAGAAATTTATATTTAATATCCGATTCACGGATTTCAGCCACAATTTGTTTCGATTCAGCATCCAGAGCAGCAACAGAAGTTTCCTGCTGATCTAAAAACTGTTTCGTAAAACAATGTTTATTATCAAGATATTTTTCCCAAACTTGATCACTATTATTTCCTAGCGGAGAAATCGATGAAAAAGCGGTTATGGCAATTTTTGGTGTATTCACAATAGTTTATTTATAACAAAGGTCTGTAAAAAAATGGCACACTGATAAAGCAGGTTGAAACAGATTTACACGGAGAAAATAATTAATTTGTGTTCATCCGTTTGATCCGTTAAATCTGTGGGCAAAATCATACCATTTCAATGGCTTCTTCAATTGTAATATATACTTTATTAAGCTGTTCATCTGTAATTATATACGGAGGCAAAATGTAAACGATATTTCCAACGGGGCGTAAAACAACTCCTTTATCAATAAAGAAATTATATAATTTTGTACGCATTGATCCGTAATAGCTTTCTTCTGAATCTGATTTTATTTCAACGGCAAAAATAACTCCCAAAGTTCTGGCAGTAATTACTTTTGGATGATTTTCGATTTTCTTTTGAAAATCTAAATGACTTGCATTTATTCTTTCAATATTTTGCTGCATTTCTGTTGTCTGCAATAAATCTATACTTGCTAAAGCGGCTGCACAACCTGTTGGATTTGCTGTAAATGTATGACCATGAAATAAAGCTTTATTAATATCATCATCATAAAATGCATCGAAAATATCCTGAGTAAAAGTTGTAATCGCCATTGGGATTGTTCCGCCGGTTAATGCTTTCGAAAGACAAATCATATCCGGTTCTTCTGAAACATAATCCATAGCGAAAGTTTTTCCTGTTTTGCCAAAACCCGTCATTACTTCATCGGCAATTGTCAGGACTTTATTTTCTACACAAATCTGAATCAATTTTTCTAATGCTGCAGGTTCATACATTACCATTCCTGCTGCTCCCTGCACTAAAGGTTCGAAAATAAATCCCGCACAATTATGTTTTTTAATTGCTTCTTCTAAAGCATCAAAACTTGCCTGCTCCTGCCCTTTTATTGGAACCGGAATTCGGACTACATCTATAAACATTCCTTGAAAAGCTTGTGTATAAAATGAAATTCCGCTCGCCGCCATTGCCGCAAAAGTATCTCCGTGAAAAGCATTTTCAAATGCAATAATCGTTGTTCGCTTTTCATTCTTATTAAAAAAATATTGAAGCGCTACTTTTATTGCTACTTCAACAGCAGTAGAACCATTATCTGAAAAGAAAATCTTCTGTTGGTTTTTTGGTAGAATTTCCATTAATCTTTCCCCAACTTTTACTGCCGGTTCATGTGTAAAACCGCCAAACAAAACGTGCTCTAAAGTTGTCAATTGTTTGTAAATAGCATCGGCGATAAATTTATTACTATGTCCAAATGGGTTTACCCACCAGGAAGCAATTGCATCGATATATTCTTTATTGTTTTCATCCCAAAGTAATGCACCTTCTGCTCGAGTAATTGCAATTGGCGTTTGTGAAGTTTTATGCTGTGTATAAGGATGCCAAAGATATTGACGATCTTTTTCTGTTAAGCTCATTGTTAAGAAAATAGAAGAAAGAGAATAGAAAAAAGACTAAACTCAATTGTTTAAGCAAAGATAGGAAACTCTATTTTCTTTATTCTATAATCTTTATTCTATAAATTAAGCAAATTCTCTCTAAATAAATCGGCGTATTCTTTAATTACATTTTGATCGAAATACGGTTCTTCGTCAATTGTTCCGATGCAGTTTATTCCCGTTTTATTCAGAATTAAACTTTCTGTTGATTTATTTTCGCTTCCGCTGAAGATAATTCCGGCGACTTTAAATCCCCGATTCTGAATTGCCTCAATCGTTAATAGAGTATGATTGATACTTCCCAGATAATGTCTTGAAACGACAATAATTTTATAATCGGATTGTATTAAATCGATGATCGTTTCTTTATCATTTAACGGAACAAAAATTCCACCTGCGCCTTCAATAACTAAATTATTCTTTGTTTTTGGTTCCTGAATTTGATTTAACTCAATTCTTAATCCATCAATTTCTGCCGCCAAATGTGGACTTGCGGGTGTATTTAATTTATAACTGTTCTCAAAAATTTGAGTTTTTTTATTAGAAATTCGGGATTGAATTTTATGACTGTCAGAATTGTCTAAATCCCCAGCTTGAATTGGTTTCCAATAATCAGCCTCTAAAGCTTCGACAATAATCGAAGACGCGATTGTTTTACCAACATCTGTCGAAATTCCTGTTACGAATATTTTCATGAGTTTGTTGTTTCGTAGAGATGCACAAAGAACCACGAAGATTCACAAAGCTATTTTTTTGCTTTGCGCTGTTTTGTGTTTTTCTTTGTGAGTCTCTGTGTAATAATTTCCTCAAAAATACCAATAAAAACAAACCCATCATTACGATGGTTTCTGTTTATTCTTCTTCTTTTAATTCGTCAATTACTTTTCTTATTTCACTGGCGAATTTTCCATAAAATTTGTGGACCCACCATTCTAAAGAAATCCCCATAAAGAGTACTCCAAAAACAACAATCAAAAAGAATGCGACTAAATGTCCATTTGAAAATTCGTGATCAAAAAATCCCGGAATTTTTGAAAACGCATAATAATAAAGTCCCAAAAGATATAAAACCAAAAACGGCGTTAAGGCAAAACCAAATGTTTTGTACAATTCCATATTCAGTCTTATATCAAAATAAGTTTCATACAAGCTGTCTTTTGTTGTTAAAGTGGTATTATTTAATCTTTTATAAAAGAAATAAAGCTTCAGTAAATAATAAACACAAACAGCGACAAAAAGACTAAAAAGTAAATAATAAAAAAAAGTCCATTTTGGCGGAAGATTAGCAATCAAAGGAACCGTACCAATGAAAACTATGGACAGGATTTGATAATAAAATTCTGTTTTCAGATTTTTTTTAATTTTATCCAAAGGTGTATTTGCCGATTGTATTTTCTCTAAATTATGGGGAACAACGACGTTTTTTGGTTTATCGTTATTCCATGCGTTTTGTATTTCATCAAAATCCATATCCTTGGTTTTTAATTATATCTTTTAATTTTTCTTTTGCCCTGTTCAGTTTTACTCTCGCATTTCCTTCAGAGATTCCGAGGTTTTCTCCAATTTCTTTATGTGAAAACCCTTCTAACTGATAAAAAATAATCGCCTTGTCAATTTTTTCCAGTTTTTGAACAGCTTTATAAAAGTGTTCAATTTGGTTTTCTTTGATCTGAGAATCGCCTTCTTCTTCTTTTACATTTTCTGAAGCGATTTCATATTTATCAACTTTCCGTTTTTCTTTCTTAAGGAAAACAATAGCCGTATTTACAGCAACCCTATACATCCAGGTCGAAAACTGACTTTCATTTCGAAAAGAGTCATATGATTTCCAGAGCTGGCAAATAATTTCCTGAAATAAATCCTGCTGATCGTCATGGGTATCCATGTACATTTTAGAAACTTTGTACAAAATTCCTTTATGACTTTCAATTCGATTTAAAAACTCTTGTTCCCTTTCTTTCAAAATCTATTAATTCAGAATTGGTTTTACCTTGTAACCTGCTTTTCTTAATAAATTAATAACTCCAAATTCTCCTGCCAAATGTCCCGATCCAACAGCAAAAAAGATACTTTGTTTCTTCATCATTTCGGGTATATTTTTTGCCCAATTTAAATTTCTTTCGTCCAGAATAATCTTTTTGGTCTTTTCACTTGTATATTTTTTATCGGTTGTAAAATCATACATTAAATCAATATTCTCGGTTTTATAGGCCGAAACTAATTTAGCCGATTCTTCAGGAGTTGATTCTTCTAACATTGAAATCATTTCATCAGTTGAATACGCTTTATCAAACATTCCGAATTGTTCTTTTACAGTTTCAAGTCCGCCAATTTCAATAGTTCTTTTTTTAGCCTGCTCTATAAATTCCATTTCGTAAAATTTTAAATCGGCGCAGCCAAAACTTTTCATCGAAATCAAACTCATTACAGTCAGCAAACTAAAGCTGTCAACTTGCTGCACGGTCATTCCGGTAGTTTTCTTGAGAATTGCATCTAATTTTGCCAGCTGTTCAGGATTCAGTTTTTTGCTTAAAGGTTCTTTTCCCATTGCCAATTGCTGCATTTCTGACATTTCTTTTGGGTCAGAAAAGTTGATTTCTAAAACTAATTTTTCAGAAGATTCTAAAGCTTTCTTGGTTTTTTCAGTTAGAAAATAATCCGAAGAACAAATCATATGAATTGTTCCGTATAGATAAGAAGGTTTAGAAAGTCCGTTTCCCGAAACTTCCCATAAAAGAGAATTTTCTAATTTAGGAGATTTGGTTTGAGCTTGTGATTTTATGCTAAAAAAAACTATTATAAATGCTATAAATAAATGGAATACTTTTTTCATTTTGAGGGTTGATTAAGTTAATGACTGAAACTCATTTTGTAATTACGAGTTGTAAGTATAGGAATAGTCAAAACGTTACAGAAAAATATTAAAAATTATTTTAGCCCACTGATAAAACAGGTTTAACGGATTAACGCAGTATTAAATTTGGTTTTCTGTTATTTGTATAGATTAAACGTTTGAATTCTGGGCTTTCTCCAAAATTCAAAAGTAGGCCGACTTCCATTTTTGTTGATTTGAGATAATTCATCAATTGTGCAATATGCGAGCTTAAAAGATATTCACAAGCTTTTAATTCAATTATGATAACATCATCAATTACTAAATCTGCGTAATACTCGCCAACTAATTGATTTTTGAAATATACTTTGATTTGTTTTTGAGCTTCGACTTTATAACCTAAAGATTTTAGTTCAAAATACATTGCATTTTGATAAACCTTTTCCAGAAAACCATAACCTAATTGATTATAAACATCATAAAATACTTTTAGAATAGATTTTGATTTTTCTTTGTGTAATAAGTCAGACATTATACGCTGTGTAAACCCGTTTAATTCGTTTAATCGGCGGGCCTAATATACGTAATTTCCTAATAATTCTAAGATCTGCCTGATTTCTTCTTCGGAATTGTAACTGTGAATGCAAAAACGTAAACGTTCCTGACCTTCGGGAACTGTTGGAGAAAGAATTGGTTTTACATCAAAACCTTTGTCTTGCAATTGCTGGGCCAATTTTTTGACGCTTTCGTTTCCCTGAACAATGGCAGATTGAATTGCTGATTTACTTCGAACAAACATTGGCTTTAAACCTAATAAGTTTTTCTGCTGATTGAAGAAAATAATATTTTGACGTAACTTTTCGATTACTTCTTTTTCAATTTCCAGCTGTTGATATGCTGTTAAAATTGTCGCAACAGAATGTGGAGATAATCCTGTAGTATAAATAAAACTTCGGGCAAAGTTTATTAGATATTCTTTGAGTTCCGGGCTTCCAAGTACAACCGCGCCGTGACAGCCTAAGCCTTTTCCGAAAGTCATGATTCGGGCAAAAATTCTGTTGTGCAGTTCTAAATACTGAAGAAGACCTTCTCCTTTATCTCCAAAAACACCCAAAGTATGAGCTTCATCAACTACTAAATAACAGTTGTATTTTTCCGAAAGCTGTACTAATTCTTCTAAGTTCGGACTGTCGCCATCCATAGAAAAAACAGTTTCGGTAACTATGTAAATATTGGTATCGGGAAATTTTAGAATAAGTCGTTCTAAATCTTCAAAATCATTGTGATTAAATTTATATGATTTTGAATTTGACATTATAATTCCATCCCGAATGGAAGCGTGACTTAGTTCATCATACAAAATAACATCATTTCTTTGCGGTACAGCGCTAAAAAAACCCAAATTGGCATCGTAACCCGAATTAAAAATTAAAGCGGCTTCTGCGTCATGAAATTGTGCAATAAAATTTTCTGCAATATGATATAAAGAATGGTTTCCTGAAATTAATCTTGAACCTGTCGCTCCGTTTTGAAAAATTTCATTTTCATGGAGATAAGCATGTGCCAATTTAAATATTGATTCGGATTTTGAAAATCCGATATAATCATTCGAAGAAAAATCCACCAGATTATTAAACACGGGGAGTTTGCGAAGCGAATTATTGTGCTTTCGGTTTTCAAGTTTCTGATTAAGATTTTCAGGTAATTTCATAAAAACAAAGTTATGAAATTGAAATTTGATATAAACAAACAGCGGGTTTTGATATTTCCCGCTGTTCTTTATTGTATTCTAAATTGCGCTTATAAATGGCGATTGCCTGCTATAATTTGACTCAATCATTTCCTTAACCATAAATTCAGCAATATCAAACGCGCTGATTTTGTCTCCCAAGCAATCTTCGAGATTTACTGCTATATCAGAACTATTATCTGTAAATTCAATAAAAGGAACACGAACCTGCGTCCAGTTTACATCACTTTCAACTAAAAGATTATACGCTTTTTGGCGATCTTCCTGAATTACTGGAAAATTGGTTTTCATCCAATCTGTTGCCGTAATAGTTTTTGGACTTTTTTTATCGAATGGCGTATCGATATTAAGACCCGCAAGAAGAACATAACGTTCAATTCCATATTCATTCATTGCTTTTAAGACATTCTTGCTTACTTCACTTGCAACCAAAGGTTCATCTTTTCTCTGACCAATTGTACTTACAACAGCTTGACAGTCTTTCAACAATAATTTTATGGATTCAAAATCAAGGGCATCACCCTGAATGATTTCAATTTTAGGATTTTGAATTTCGAAATTTTCAGGATTTCTTAATAACAGTTTTAAGCTAAATCCTTCTTTTAATAACTGGCTTACAAGATATTTTCCAGTTCTTCCGCCACCGCCCAGAACAGCGACTTTTGATATATTTTTCATAGGTATTCTTTATAAAATTTGACATAAATAATTGCGCTTTACCAGGCCGATAAAACGAAAACATAAAAGCTTACTGAGCTTTTATAATTGAATCAATATTTTATAAAGAGATTTTAATACTTCAAAAGTAAAAAATATTTTTGAAGCATTGCATAAAAAAAGCCACTCACTATGTGAATGGCTTTTAAGATTATTTCGAAATTGTTGTTAGTCTACTAAAACAATTATCTTGTTATCTTTCATTTCGATTGTTCCTGACGTAATATCTAATGTATAGGTTTGGTCATTCACTTTCGTAAATTTATTTGCTACCTCTTTAGAAAAATCAAAGCTTGCCGCTGCAATTTTAATAGTTCCTTTTTCTAGAATAGAAACAATAGGAGCGTGATTATTCAAAATCTGAAAGCTTCCATCAACTCCCGGAAGTGTAACCGAAGTTACTTGTCCTGAAAATAATTTTGCTTCTGGTGATACTATTTCTAAAATCATAACTTTTTTTTAAATTCCAAATTATAAAATTCCAAATCCCAATTTTGAAATTTGGAATTTTTATTTTTTGATGTTTATCAAGCTATGCTTGATTATGCTTCTGCTAACATTTTTTCTCCAGCCTCAATAGCATCCTGAATAGATCCTTTTAAGTTGAAAGCTGCTTCTGGAAGATGATCTAATTCACCATCGATAATCATGTTGAAACCTTTGATAGTATCTTTAATATCTACTAAAACTCCAGGGATACCTGTAAATTGCTCTGCTACGTGGAATGGCTGAGACAAGAAACGTTGTACACGACGAGCTCTTGACACAGAAAGTTTATCTTCTTCTGATAACTCTTCCATACCTAAGATCGCGATGATATCTTGAAGTTGTTTGTATTTTTGTAGAATTTCTTTAACTCTTTGTGCACAGTCGTAGTGCTCGTTTCCTAAAATTTGAGGAGTTAAGATTCTTGAAGTAGAATCTAACGGGTCAACCGCTGGATAAATACCTAACTCAGCAATTTTACGAGACAATACTGTTGTAGCATCTAAGTGGGCGAAAGTTGTAGCCGGCGCCGGGTCAGTTAAGTCATCCGCAGGAACGTAAACCGCTTGTACAGATGTAATAGATCCTTTGTTTGTAGATGTAATACGCTCTTGCATAGCTCCCATCTCTGTTGCCAAAGTTGGTTGGTATCCTACTGCAGAAGGCATACGTCCTAAAAGTGCTGATACCTCAGAACCTGCTTGTGTAAAACGGAAGATGTTATCAACGAAGAATAATACATCTTTACCTTGATCTGTTCCAGCTCCATCACGGAAATACTCAGCAATAGATAATCCTGAAAGTGCTACACGAGCACGAGCTCCAGGTGGCTCATTCATTTGTCCGAAAACGAAAGTAGCTTTAGACTCTCTCATTCCTGGCATATCTACTTTAGATAAATCCCATCCTCCATTTTCCATAGAGTGCATGAAATCATCACCGTATTTAATAATTCCTGACTCTAACATCTCACGAAGCAAGTCATTTCCTTCACGTGTTCTTTCTCCTACTCCTGCGAATACTGAAAGTCCACCGTGACCTTTTGCGATATTGTTGATCAACTCCTGAATCAATACTGTTTTACCAACACCAGCACCACCAAACAATCCAATTTTACCTCCTTTTGCATAAGGCTCGATCAAATCGATTACTTTAATACCTGTGAATAAAACTTCTGATGAAGTTGATAAATCTTCAAATTTAGGAGCTTGTCTGTGAATAGACAAACCGTTTTCTCCTGTTTTTGGCAAGTTTCCTAAACCATCAATTGCATCTCCAATTACATTGAATAAACGTCCATATACATCTGGACCGATTGGCATTTGGATTGGATTACCAGTTCCAACTACCTCATATCCTCTTGACAAACCGTCTGTAGAGTCCATAGAGATTGTACGAACAGTGTTTTCTCCAATGTGAGATTGTACTTCTAGAACTAATAAAGTTCCATCTTTTTTAGTGACTTCTAACGAATCATAAATTTTTGGAAGTTCAACATCTTTACCGTTGAAAACTACGTCTACTACTGGTCCAATGATTTGAGCAACTTTTCCTATTACTTTTGACATTACTTATGTATTTATTAAATAGCTATTTAGGTTTATCGAAAATACCTCTTTTTTCAGAGCGCAAAGATAATTTTTTAAAATATAAAATCAATTTTTTT
Source organism: Flavobacterium sp. NLM (assembly GCF_002210235.1). Taxonomy (NCBI): domain Bacteria; kingdom Pseudomonadati; phylum Bacteroidota; class Flavobacteriia; order Flavobacteriales; family Flavobacteriaceae; genus Flavobacterium; species Flavobacterium sp. NLM. Next base: position 34,614 of record NZ_LIAC01000021.1, on the reverse strand, counting down.
TTCATAAAAAATAGCATGATTTTGTTTGATTCATAAAAACAGACTTTTAAACTGTCGTTTATATCATTTTTTAACGAAATAAAAAAGCCACTACATTTTATAAAACGAGTGGCTTTCTTAATTAAAAAAATGGTATATTATAATGACGCCGGGTATTGAATTGGGTATAAAGCCAAATCAACATGACGAAGTGTAGAACCATACTTAGCGTTTATTGCATCAACAAAAATATTAGCAATCAAACCATATCCTCTTCCGCTTGGGTGAATTCCATCTAAAGAAAAGGCACCACCGGTTACATAAGTAGACGACATAGTATAATTTCCAAATCTATATCCGCCGCTTGCCAGTTGAGTCAACAAAGCTCTTGTATCAACGAAAGCCAAACCTTTTTCTTTAGCAACCGCATCGATAGTTACATTATAAGCATCTGTTGCTGTTTTAATTTCTGCAATTTCTGTTGGGATTAAAACATGTTTGTCCTGTAAAGGAAAGGTTACTCCAAATTTATCTAATGGCGCAGGCGGTGCAATCCCAAGTCCAGAATCTGAAGCTTTGGGAGCGGCACCAATATCTGTTCTTGTTGGTAGTACCACCAAGTCTGTAGCTTTTGCTTGTCTTGCCTGTCCGAAAACTGCTCCATAAAAAGCTGCAGTCTGCGCACCTAAAGAAGGCGTAAATGCTGCTGTTAATTGAGCAGACAAATTAGGAAGTGACTCGTCTTTTATTAATACTGGATTTGCAGCCGTTTCAGATAATAAATTAATTCTATCACCTGCCTGAAAAGCAGTCAATACTTGTTTTAAAGGTCCGTATAATTGTGTGTTTAATGCTTTAATTGTTGCTTTACCTACTGCTTCATTATTTCCTCCAAGAGATTTTGCCGTAAGCGGATTATAAGGTACTGTTGTAAAATAAGGCAAAGCTGTAATATATGGAAGATTTGCCACTACTCCTTTTGCTCCATTTGCTGTTAGAGTTGTTGCCAATGCAGTATAAACATTTGCAAAAACAGCTGGATCTGTAATATCATTTGGCCCATATGTAGCAGGATTTAGGTTTCCTTTTTGATCTTTTCCAACTCCACCAGAAATTGCATAACTTAAAACATCATTTCCTCCAATAAATAAAGAGAAAAATGTTGGCGCTTGTGTTGCTGCATCAGCTAAAACTGTTGTTGAAGGTGTACTTGCAAATCTTGCAAAATAAGGATTCGCTGCTCCTGTAGCTACACCTGCAACATTTCCGTATCCCGGTGCAACTAAGTGAAAACTTTTCGCACCCGGAACTCCCATATTATTAAATGAACCTGTAAGATGTGCTGTTATTTCTGTTGTTGGTTTTCCCGCCACATTTACCGGAGCTTGTCCATTAAAATATAATCGGGTTGCGGCAACGACATTTCCTCCTAACAATAAACCACCAAGATTATCATTCATATATGGAGTTGTAAAAGCTCCACCGCCAGCAGCCACAAATTGCTGCGCTAAAATATTAGTATAAGCTCCTTCCTGTCCTTTTTTGAAAAGAGCATTATCGCTGTAACCAGCCGCAAAAGAATCTCCAAGGGCAACATATTTTGTAAAAACTGCCGAACCGGGAGTTACCGGAACTTCTTCGACTGTATTATTATCATCATCACTATTACAAGCCGCCATAAAGGTTAAAGAAACCAATAATAGCCATTTTATATTTTTTTTCATGTTAGTACTTTTTAAATTATTACCTCTTCATTTTCATTGAACCGCTCCAGGGAAGCCGAATCAATTTCACACAAATAATTATATCATTTAAGGATTAATTGTCCACGAAGCAAACCATTGCTGACCTATCATTCCCGCTCCAATTACCTGAAGATAATCTGATCCGAAAAGATTTGTTGCACCAACTTTTATAACCGATTTTAGTTTTGGTATTGCATAGTTTATCTGAGCATCAAGAACAGTATTTTCCGGAATTATTCCATCTCCAAAAGAAGATTCCCATAAGTATTCTGTATTCCATCTTACATTTACATTGAATCCTAAATTTTTAATCACTTTCGCATTTCCTAAAGAAGCTTTAATTCTGTGTTTTGGCGTATTAAATCCTGCAACGAAATCAGGGTCATCTTGCTGCTTAAAGTTAAATTGAGCATAGTTATAATTAACACCTAATTCAAAATCTTTGTATACTTTTTTAGACAAACCAACTCCAAATCCTAAAGAAGAAATCTCTGCTGTTGTATTTGTGTAAACCTGATAAACTCTTCTGTCTCCAAAAGCTAATGCTTGGTAGCTTAGCGGTGTTCCTACGGTTCCGTAATAAGGAGAAATAACTCTCGCTGTATTCATGAAATCATTATAAATATTGTAATATCCGTTAATATCAATTGATAAATCATTTTGAACTACTGTACGGTAACCAGCTTCAAAAGCTTGTACTTGTTCCGGTTTTACCAATCCTATATTAGCCACCTGAAGATCAGCTACATTTCCTGATGCACCAAATGCCTGAACAGATGCTACAGTATAAGCATTACGATATGCATTTTGACCAGACATTCCAATAGTTGCCGGCTGACCAGCGATTGTTTGTCCTGCCGCACTTACATTTACAGTTTCCTGAAAACGATCTAAATTTTCTGCTGCTGAACCAATCAATGCAAATGGCCCTAAATCTAAACCAATATATTGATCTTGTGTTGTTGGGTTACGGAAACCTGTTTGATAAGACAATCTGAAGTTATGTCTTTTTGATGCTCCTGCAGAATATACAAACGAAACTCTAGGCGAAACATTTCCGTCAAAATTTTGACTTTTATCATAACGTAACGATCCTGTAAATTTCAATCTGTCATCTAAGAATTTTTTCTGTAATTGCGCATATGCACCGTATTCTCTGTAAGAGATTGGTCCATCGTAATCTGTAAAGATTGTTCCTTCAGAGTTCATTATGTATTCTCTCCAAGATCCACCAACCTGAACTTCTGCCCATTTGATGATATCTCTAAAATTATAATTCACATCTGAATGATATAATTTTGAATGATCGATAAATTTAGCTCCTTGTGTTAAATCAGGATTTGAAACCACTGTTGCCAAAGCACTATTAAATTTCGCAGACCCTGGCTCAAATCTAGGAGATCCTGTTGGAGCAGGAATAAATGATATCGCGGCCGGAAGCACATTGTAATCAGCAAAATTTCTCGCTATTGCAGCAGATTGATTTGCATCTGTTCCCATAACTGCACCAGCATATTGGTAAGCTGTTGCGTAATTTGTAAACCATTCTGTATCTGATTTCGCAGCTCTGTTAACGTTCCATGCTGCAAATCTCATGTCATAAGAATCTCCAGCATCTTCACTTGTAAAATATACTCTACCAAAAAAGTTTTTTCCTTTTACTTCAAATTTACCTTGCTGCATTAAGAAATCTTTTAAAGCATATCTGTTTGCTCCTTGGTAAATAGTACTTCCTGTACCTATTTTATATTGCAGTATAAATTCTGTATCGTCAGCCCAAGGTTTGATATGAGCACTAAAGTCAGCTTTCATACTTTTAACTTTATTATCTGTCAAATCTTGTTCACGATATCCAGTTCTACTTACCTGACCAACATTTGGAACAAAAGTAGTAACCTCGTCACCATAGATATTTAATCCATCATAATTTTGATTTACTGCATGGCTGTCACCTCCTGGCGTCATACTTCTTTTATCTCCGGCAATCCATTCCGTAGCAGTCATATAAGTAAAATTAGCTTTCATAGCAAAATGCTTTGTGAATGCTTTTGCTGCTCTAATTCCAAAATCATTATAATCATTTGTTCCTGCTATATCCTGACTGGTTTTTCCGTATTTATAGTAAACACTAATTCCTTCATTTGTAAAAGGGCTTTTACTGTTCATAAACATGATTCCGTTGAAGGCATTAGCTCCATAAAGAGCAGAAGATGCTCCAGGCAAAAGCTCAACGCTTGCCACATCAATATCAGAAACACCAATTAAGTTTCCTAACACAAAGTTTAAGGCTGGCGAAGAGTTATCCATTCCATCTACCAATTGCATAAATCTGGTATTGGCAACTGTAGCAAAACCACGGGTATTGATTGATTTAAAAGAAATACTGCTCGTATTGAAATGCACTTCTTTTAAATTTTCTAATCCGTCATAAAAACTAGGAGCTGTTGTATTCTTAATTTCCTGAATACCCATTCTTTCAATAGTAACTGGCGATTCAATAACTCGTTCAGGAGTTCTGGAAGCAGAAACCACTATCTCGTCTAGTTTAGTTTCCTCATCTTTTAAAACCACATTTATTCTTTGGTTTACAGATGAAACGCTGATTGTTTGAGCTTCAAAACCTACCGCCGATACTTTTATCGAAAAAGGCAATTTTGCACTTGTGATTAATTTAAATGTTCCATCAAAATCAGTGGATACACCTCCGCTGCCTCCAAGTACAACAACATTGGCACCGGGAATAGATTGTTTGTTACTGTCAGTAACAGAACCTGTAATTGTATTCTGCGCAAAGGATATTCCGCTGAAAAACAACATAATTAGCAAGTAGACTCTCATTAGGGTTAGTTTTTGGTTAGTTCTTATTAGTTTTAATAGCCAAAATACAAATATTTTTAATATTAATAAAAAAACGTTAAAAAAAATTCATATTCAGCACAAAATTTTAAACTATTTTAACTATTTCATAATAGCTTTTATTAGATAAAAATCAATTATGAAACCAAGAAAAACCTTAATACTATGCATACATATAAAATTTGAAAGAAAAATTGCGGATTTACTAAAAATACAGGGTCAAGAAAAAAAATTTGACAAATAAAAAAAGCGAGACCTAAATCTCGCTTTTTTAACATTATTTGTATTTTAAAAAATATTTATTCTACCGTAACAGATTTTGCTAAGTTACGCGGCTGATCAACATTACATCCTCTCATAACTGCAATATAGTAAGAAAGCAATTGTAACGGAATTGTCGTAATAAGCGGTGATAATGCATCTGAAGTTTCTGGAATTTCGATTACATAATCGGCTAATTCGCGAACCTGCGTATCTCCTTTTGTAACAACGGCAATGATTTTACCACTTCTGGATTTAATTTCCTGGATGTTACTTACAATTTTATCGTAATGACCTTGTTTAGGCGCAATTACAATAACCGGCATTTGCTCATCAATTAAAGCAATTGGTCCATGTTTCATTTCGGCAGCAGGATAACCTTCTGCGTGAATATAAGAGATCTCTTTAAGTTTTAAAGCTCCTTCTAATGCTACTGGAAAATTATATCCTCTACCTAAATAAAGGCAGTTTGGAGCATCTTTAAATTTAGCAGCAATTTCTTTCGCCCTGTCGTTTGTTTCTAAAGCTTCAGCCACTTTTTCAGGAATTAACTCTAATTCTTGTAAGTAGGCATGGAAATCAGGATTTGACAAAGTTCCTTTTGCTTTTCCTAATCGTAAAGCAATCATGGTAAGAACTGTGATTTGAGTTGTAAAAGCTTTTGTAGAAGCTACTCCAATTTCTGGTCCTGCGTGCGTGTAAGCACCTGCATGGCTTTCTCTTGAAATAGATGAACCTACAACATTACAAACTCCAAACACAAAAGCTCCGTTTTCTTTAGCCAGTTTAATAGCCGCCATAGTATCGGCCGTTTCTCCAGATTGAGAAATAGCGATTACAACGTCATCTTTATTTATAATTGGGTTTCTGTATCTAAATTCAGAAGCGTATTCTACTTCAACCGGAATACGTGTAAATTCTTCAAAAATATACTCAGCAACTAAACCTGCATGCCATGAAGTTCCACAAGCAACAATTAAAATTCGCTTAGCGTTTAAAAATTTCTCCAGATTATCTTCAACACCAGCCATTTGAACAATTCCTTCATTGGCATGAAGTCTTCCTCTGTAAGTATCTTTAATTACACTTGGCTGTTCGTAGATTTCTTTTAGCATGAAATGATCATAACCTCCTTTTTCAATCTGCTCCAAATTCAATTGAAGTTCCTGAATATAAGGATCGACTAAAGAGTCATCTTTAATTTTTCTTACTTTAAGAGGTTTGTGCAGTCTGATATTAGCCATTTCACCATCTTCTAAATATACAGCATTTGCAGTATATTCAATAAACGGAGAAGCATCAGAAGCAATAAAGAATTCTCCTTCACCTACTCCAATTGCTAATGGACTACCTAATCTTGCCGCAACAATTTCGTTTGGATTTTTTTTATCAAAAACGGCAATTGCATAAGCTCCTACAACTTGATTTAATGCAATTTGAACTGCTTTACCAAGTTTAATTTTCTCATTTTTCTGAACTTCTTCAATCAAGTTTACCAGAACTTCTGTATCCGTATCAGATTTAAAAGTGTATCCACGCTTAATTAACTCTTCTTTAAGCGGCGCATAATTCTCAATAATTCCATTGTGGATGATTACTAAATCTCCAGAATTAGAAACATGAGGATGCGAATTCACGTCATTTGGTACACCGTGGGTAGCCCAGCGTGTGTGTCCAATTCCAATATTTCCATTTATTGTAAAACCTTCATTAGCTTTAGCCTCAAGATCTGAAACTTTACCTTTTGTTTTACAAACTTTTATACCTGATTCGTCATCATACAACATAACGCCGGCACTATCATATCCTCTGTACTCAAGCCGCTTTAAGCCCTTGATAACAATAGGATAGGCCTCTCTATGGCCGATATATCCAACAATTCCACACATATATTACTTATTTATTTGGTTTCGTGTAGTAAACCTCAAGCCTCAATCTTTTATCATAATCCGCATTACCGGCAGGTATATTATTACCATATAATATAGTACCTAACGGATTCATAACTGATGCTCTTGGTGCTTCTGAAAAATATTCATTTGTACTTGCGTTTAACAGAATTCTATTTTTCAATTTGTTTGATGTTACAGCACTTATATCATCGATAACAACTAATCCTAATTTAACATTGGTTGCAGTTGCATTCTTTATAATATTACGAATATGGTTTGTTATCCTAATTTTATAAGTAGTTCCTCTTTTTGTAGTTGCATCAACATTAATTATTCCTCCATAAATAACTTTTGACATTCTCGGGTCATTTGTTATACTTGAACTTCCATCTGCACTATAATCTAAAATTGGTGTATTATTTGTAAAGTCATATAAATATACCCTTTTAGGTTCCTGAGCTTCCAGATTATCAGTCTTTTTAACTGCCATTTTTGCAGCATCAATAGTAAAGACAAGATTAGCTTCATTTACCAGCCATCCATTTTCCTTAATTTCTTTGATTTTAGAGCCAAAATCTTTAAGTTCTATAATTGCTAAAGATCCCTGACCACCTTTTAAATAAAGTCTGTCATCACCCGTAGTCATATTACGGCTGCTTATCGCATTTTGATACGTGGCATCTTTAGCATCCTGAAAAAGATTAACATTACTTCCGGTTAAGTTTATCACTAAAGTTCTGTCTTCTTTTACGTCATCACCATCGGTTGTAATATCAGTTTTAGCTTTGTAATAAACTGTAATTTTTCCTTTAGAAAAATCCATTAATGCCATATTACTTGGACTGCCGCTAACTCTTTCAACCTTAAAATATAATCCTCTAAAATATTCCTGAAATACATCAGCAGCAGAAAGTTTTTCTTTTGCAGCGTTTAAAATCTTAGTTTGGAAAAATGCCTTATTTAATTTTAAGCGCATCGCTGGCGATGTATACGTTTTAACATCTTTACCATCTTTATCTTTTGTTACCTCTGTAGTTTCCTTAGAACTAAAATAGAATTTATTATTTTGAAATTCGTTAGCATCATCATTCAATAAGGTTCCTTTATTAGTATCAAAATCGCTATTTTGATCATTATAATAAAGCTGTGCTAATTGATTGCCATTATCATAATAAGAACTTCTCATTAGATATTTAGACTCATAAACTCCCAATTTTAAAAAACCTCCTGTACTTCCATAAATAGAATCAAGTTCATACTTATTCCTTCCACTATCAGCATCAATACCTTTAACGTGACTAAAATAAGGTATATTAACAGTTACACTATCAATTACAGGTGCGTCTCCAACTGCTACCCCATAAGCAGCAAGCCCTACCTGCGTATTATAATTTGCAGTAGTGGTACCAAAAACCGGATTATCATAAATCCCTAAAGCATTAATTGCTAAAGAATTTGATTGTATTGGAGTTACTTCTTGATTATAAGCTATAACATCATATTTTTCAGATTCCAATCCAAAATGATCATCACCAATTAAATCATCACCAATCGCATTAAAATCTTTGTCGCAAGAATATAAAAAAACAACTGTTGCAGCTAATAGAATTTTCTTAATAAAAGAAGTATTGTACATATTCGTATTAATAGTTAAAATTTAAAGACCCATAGTTTTATAGAAATTTGTATACGCTTCGGCGAATGCATCTTTCGCGGCGAAAGGTAAAAAAGGTTTTCCTGAAGATTCTATAAATTTTGTTAAACTTGGAGAAACATTTTCTGACGCAATAATGACAGCATCAGAATGCAATATGCTGGCCTTTAAGACATTTTCGTAATTTGGGATTTCAAGATCAGCAATTGATTCGTGCGGAACACCATCAAATTTAACCTTGTTTATCATTTCTAAATCTAAATTTTCATCAAAAGACTGACCATAAACTGAGGTAACGATTTTTGTATCGTTAAATAAAGCCTCATTTTTATAGTAGTGTTTCATATAAATTGGAAGCATCGCAGCCAACCATCCATGAACATGGATAATATCCGGAACCCAATTTAATTTTTTTACAGTTTCAACAACTCCTTTTGCAAAAAATATCGCACGCTCGTCGTTGTCTGGATATAAAACCCCTTCCTCGTCTGCAAAAGTGGCTTTACGTTTAAAATATTCATCATTATCAATAAAGTAAACCTGAATTCTTTCTTTCGGAATTGAAGCTACTTTGATAATCAATGGCATATCTAAATCATTCACTACCAAATTCATCCCTGAAAGCCTGATCACTTCGTGTAATTGATGTCTTCTTTCGTTGATATTTCCATATCTTGGCATGAAAATTCTTATCTGACCTCCCTGATCGTTAATCATTTTAGGAACGTCATAAGACATTAAAGAAACCTCATTTTCAGCCAAATAAGGCACGACTTCAGATGATACGTATAATATCCTCTTATCTTTCATAATAGTATTTTACTTAATTTTTGGTAATAAAAACGTCGCAAAATTACAAAAATTTATGCAGTTTATAACTAATATATTATGTTTGCACTAAATTTTAATAATACCGCCATGCATATTTTCTACGGTAAAGTAGCTCTGATAGCCTATTTAAAAACTATCAAAACCGCAAATTCGACTATAGGATTTGTCCCAACCATGGGAGCTTTACACCAAGGGCATCTGGCTTTAATGCAGCGTTCACTTAAGGAAAATGACGACACCGTTGTAAGTATTTTTGTAAATCCTACGCAATTTAACAATCCCGAAGATCTTGAAAAATACCCTCGAACTCTTGAAGAAGACGTCAAGAAAATGAGAGGTTTAAGTGACAAAATAATTTTATATGCTCCTTCTGTCGATGATATTTATGAAGGACAGACAATTTCACAGTCTTTTGACTTTGATGGTTTAGAAAACCAGATGGAAGGAAAATTCCGTCCGGGTCATTTTAATGGTGTTGGAACAATCGTAAAACGCCTCTTTGAAATCGTTACACCAACCAATGCTTATTTTGGTGAAAAAGATTTTCAACAGCTTCAAATTGTTAAAAAACTGGTCGAAAAAAATAATCTTCCGGTAAATGTTGTTGGCTGCCCAATTTTTAGAGAAGACAATCTTTTGGCAATGAGTTCCAGAAACGAAAGATTAACTGCTGAAGAAAGAAAAGAAGCCGCAATAATATATAAAGTTTTAACCGAAGCCAAAGAAATCTTCCAAAACAGTACACCTGAAGAAACCATTAAATTTGTCGAAGATTCCTTTAAAGACAACGAAAGATTTGAACTCGAATATTTCGTCATTGCTGATGAATCGACATTATTACCTATCGATCATAAAACAAACGATAAAAAATACCGTGCGTTTATAGCGGTATTTGTTAATTCTATAAGACTGATAGACACCATTTCATTAAATTAAATTACCTTTGCTGCATGCAAATTCAAGTTATAAAATCAAAAATTCATCGAGTAAAAGTTACTGGAGCTGATTTAAATTATATTGGCAGTATTACTATTGATGAAACTTTACTGGAGGCTTCAAACATTATTGAAGGCGAAAAAGTAGCTATTGTTAACATTAATAATGGAGAACGTTTTGAAACTTATGCCATTAAGGGAGAAAAAAATTCAGGTGAAATCACGCTGAATGGACCTGCTGCCCGAAAAGTTCAAAAAGACGATATTATTATTATCATTTCTTATGCAACCCTCGATTTTGAAGAAGCTAAAACCTTCAAACCGTGGATCATTTTCCCAAATGAAAATGATAATTCGTTAACATAAACCACATTCCTTTCTTATTTTACATGTATAATTTGTCAAAAAATATTTTTGTACAAACAGATTTTCTTTTGCCTAAATCGAAAATGTATACATCGTAAGAAATCATTGCTTTTTTTATTCCCCAAAATCACAAAAAGCAAATAAAGTATTATATTGCTACACTATTTGAATACTTTTTAATTCACTGAAATGCCACAAATCATGAAAAAAGTTTACCTACTCATTACATTAATTTCCATTTCTGTATTCTCCCAGAAAAAATTTGATAATATCCAATCCGAAAAACTAGGAGAAGAAAGAAGAATAACAATTGGACTTCCTCCTTCTTACGATGCAAAATCAGATAAAAAATATCCTGTTTTATATTTATTAGATGGTGATTATTTATTTGATCCGTTTTCCGGAGCTATAAGTTATGGTAATTATTGGGATGATATTCCGGAGATGATTATCATTGGTATTCATCAAAATAAAGATGAAGAACGTTACGACGATACAACAATTGATCAAAACGAAGGTCTGCCTTTTGAAAAAGGAGCAAAATTTTTCGAATTTATTGGTTCAGAGCTTATTCCGTATGTAGAGAAAAAATACCGTACATCTCCTTTCAGAATTATTGCAGGTCATGATGTAACAGCAAGTTTTGCTAACTTTTATCTTTATAAAGAAGAACCTCTTTTTAATGCATACATTTGTTTGAGTCCGGAACTTGCTCCAAAAATGGAAGTTCGTATTGCTGAAAAATTTGCCAAAATACAAAAACCAATATTCTATTACCTTTCTGCTGGAGAAGGTGATATCAAGAAAATAAAAGAACCAATTGAAAAATTGGCCGGAAATATTAAAATCGCAAATAATCCGTTAGTGAATTATAAATACGAAGTATTTAAAGGAGCAACGCATTATACTGAGGTTTTACATTCGATTCCGAGTGCATTATATCAGATTTTTGATATATACAGACCGATAAATTCTGCGGAATTTAACGACAAAATTGCGGTTCTTCAAACGGGTTATGCCGATTATTTACAAAAAAAATACAACGATATGTCTGAAGTTTTAGGCGTTCAGATTCCTGTTAGAATGAGTGACTTTAAAGTAATTGAAAATATTATTTTAAAAAGAAATGCCTACGATGAATTAGGAAGAATGGCTGAAATTGGAAACGTAAATTATCCAAAAGCCATGTTAGGAGAATATGAATTAGGCTTGATGTATGAAAAAATGGGCGATCCTAAACATGCTTCAAAAAAATACCAAAATGCTTCACAAATGGAGCCAATTGGCGATTTGAATAAAGATTTGATGTATGAGAAAATTGACGAAATGAATACGCTTGCTAAAAAAACCAAATAATGTCAAAAGTTAAAACTTCCTTTTTTTGTCAAAATTGCGGGACCCAGTATTCTAAATGGCAGGGACAGTGCAACGCGTGCAAAGAATGGAATACAATTGCCGAAGAAATTATTCAGAAGCAGGAAAAAACAGCGTGGAAAAGCGAACCAACCTCAACAAGCAAAGCACCGAAACCTTTAAAAATAAATGAAATCGATTCGGCTCAGGAAATCCGTATGGATACTACTGATGGCGAATTGAATCGTGTTTTGGGCGGCGGCATTGTTCCGGGATCTTTAACGCTATTAGGCGGAGAACCGGGAATTGGAAAAAGTACACTTTTACTTCAAATCTCATTAAAATTACCTTATAAAACTTTATACGTTTCTGGAGAAGAAAGTCAGAAGCAGATAAAAATGCGTGCCGAAAGAATTACGCAAAGCAGTGAAAACTGCTACATTCTAACGGAAACCAAAACGCAGAATATCTTCAAACAAATTGAAGCCATTCAGCCTGAAATCGTGATTATCGATTCTATTCAGACTTTACATACTGATTATATTGAATCGACTGCCGGAAGTATTTCTCAAATCAGGGAAACTACTGCCGAATTGATCAAATTTGCCAAAGAAACCAATATTCCGGTTATTTTAATTGGCCATATTACGAAAGACGGAAATATCGCCGGACCAAAAATTTTGGAACACATGGTTGATACTGTTCTTCAGTTTGAAGGCGACAGAAATCACATTTACCGAATTTTACGCTCGTTAAAAAACCGTTTCGGTTCAACTTCTGAACTCGGAATTTACGAAATGCTTGGAAGCGGTTTGCGCGAAGTCAGCAATCCGTCAGAAATATTGATTTCGCACAAAGACGAAGAATTGTCAGGAACCGCAATTGCTACAACACTTGAAGGAATGCGTCCGCTAATGATCGAAATCCAATCTTTGGTAAGTACCGCAGTTTACGGAACTCCTCAAAGAAGCACAACAGGTTACAATGCGAAAAGACTAAACATGATTTTGGCTGTTCTTGAAAAAAGAGCCGGATTTCGTTTAGGCGCAAAAGACGTTTTCCTAAACGTAACCGGAGGAATTTCTGTTGATGATCCTGCAATTGACCTTGCCGTTGTTGCTGCCATTTTATCATCAAATGAAGATATTCCGGTTGGAAAAGGTTTTTGTTTTGCCGGCGAAGTTGGACTTTCTGGAGAAATCCGTCCTGTAAACCGCGTTGATCAAAGAATTCAGGAAGCTGAAAAATTAGGCTTTGACACCATCTTTGTTTCTAAATACAATAAAATTGCTTTAAAAAATACCGGAATCAAGATTGAACTTGTGGCAAAAATTGAAGATGTCGCGAGTATTCTTTTTGGTTAAGTTTTTTTTTGCCACGAATTTCACAAATTAAACACGAATTTTTTATTTAAATTTAGCACCTATTCCAAAGTAAATATCACATCAAATTAATTCGAGAAATTAGTGAAATTCGTGGCAAAAACCATCCTACTAACGAACAATCCTAAAATCTTTACGAAATAGACTTTATGAATTTTCCAAAACAAAAAATTTTCAAAGCTTTAAAAATACTTGCCCTGGTATTGATTTTGCTTTGCATTGGATTATACTTTTTTCGCAATTCACTTTTAAAACAGGCAATTGCAAAAGTAACCCACAAAATGGCTGTTGATTATAACAGTGATTTTTCAATAAAAGATGCTTCTTTTAATGGTTTATCAAGCATCAAACTTACCGATGTAGTTTTGGTTCCCAAAAATGCCGATACACTTTTAAAAATTAAAAACATTGAAACCAGCGTCAGTTTAAGTAATTTATTAATTGGCGATGTTCAGCTTGGAACTTTAAAAGTCGACAACGGTTACATACAATTAGTTAAAAAAGGAAAAATCCGCAACTTCGATGCTTTTTTAAAAAGAGATCGTGACGATTCTGAAAAAAGCGAAAAACGAAAATACGGTGCTTTTGCTTATCGTATTATTTCAAAACTGCTCAATTTGGTTCCGACTGATATGAATTTGGATAACTTCCAATTCAAAATTGACGATAACGGCAAAAAAACCGCTGTAGCGATAAATAAACTGGTTTTAAACAACAAACAACTTGAAACCAGTATTCATGTCCAAAGTAAAGATTTTGATCAGCGCTGGAACTTAAAAGGTTTTGCAGATCCTAGAAACCAAAAAGCGGATATTCGGTTTTTTAATTTAGATACCGGAGCCATTCGCGTTCCGTATCTTGATGAAAGATACGGCTTAAAAGCAAGTTTTGATTCTATTCGTTTAAACGTTGAAAATATTGATAAAAGCGGAAGCGAATTTCATCTTGACGGTTTTACTTCAATCGTAAACCTAAAAATCAACCATCCAAAAATTGCCAGTAAAGATGTTGTTATAAAAAATGCACGTTTCGATTATAGATTTTTATTGGGTGATGACTTTATTTCGATTGACAGTACTTCGTCAATGACGCTGAATAAAATCAAACTGCGTCCATACGTTTCTTACGACACTGAAAAAGATACAGTTTATACTTTAAAGGTGGATATTCCGAAAATGAAAGCGCAGGATTTTATCGTTTCACTTCCTGACGGTTTGTTTACGCATTTTCAGGGAATGCAGGCAACGGGGAATTTTGATTATAAACTCGATTTCAAATTCAATAAAAACAAACCGAATACACTTGTATTTGACAGCAAACTCAACAAAGAAGATTTACGAATTACAAAATATGGCGAAGCCGATTTAAATAAACTAAACGGCGAATTTGTTTATCGTGCGATTATTCAAAATGTATTGCAAAGACCAGTTTTGGTTGGAAATGCAAATCCGAATTATACGCCTTTAGACCAAATTTCTCCTTATTTAAGAAAATGCGTTTTAACGACCGAAGATCCGTCGTTCTTTTCACATCGTGGTTTTATAAATGAAGCTTTCAAACAATCGATTCTTAAAAATATTAGAACTAAAAAATTCTCCCGCGGCGCGAGCACGATCAGCATGCAGTTGATTAAAAATGTTTTTCTTACCAGAGAAAAAACGCTTTCGCGAAAGCTTGAAGAAATCTTATTAGTTTACATTTTAGAAAATAACCGAATTGTAAGCAAGGAAAGAATGCTCGAGGTTTATTTCAACATTATCGAATGGGGACCAAATGTTTACGGAATTGGCGAAGCGAGTCATTTTTATTTCCAAAAAAGTCCGTCTGCTTTAAATGTTGATGAGTGTTTATACTTGGCTACGATTATTCCGAAGCCGAGAAAATTCATGTATCAGTTTAATGATGAAGGAAATCTGAAAGATTATGCATTGAAAAATCAAAAATTCTTGAAGAATTTGATGTTCCGTCGTGGTCTTTTAGTTCCTGAAGATACAATTGGTCAATTACCCGTTTACATTTCAGGAAATGCGCGTTCGTTAATAAAAATCAAAGCTCCGGATTCGACTGCGGTTAAAAATGATTCTTTATCTACTGATGAGGAATTTGATTTGTAGGTATTTGCCACGAAGGCACTAAGTCACAAAGTTTTGTCATTTCTCCTGCAAGGTTTCCAAAACCTTGTAGGTGTTTGTTACTATTTACTCTCTAATACCTACAAGGTTTTGGAAACCTTGCAGGAAACGAATTACCTAAAGTTTCTTAAAAATTCTTCCTTATAAGTTGAAGAAACTTCGATTTCAGTTTCATCA
This sequence comes from Flavobacterium sp. NLM, assembly GCF_002210235.1. Taxonomy (NCBI): domain Bacteria; kingdom Pseudomonadati; phylum Bacteroidota; class Flavobacteriia; order Flavobacteriales; family Flavobacteriaceae; genus Flavobacterium; species Flavobacterium sp. NLM. Next base: position 19,051 of record NZ_LIAC01000021.1, on the reverse strand, counting down.
TTAAGTGTAACAATCCCGCCTTTATTATACGATTTCACACAATTCATATTAATAATATGCGATTTATGAACCCGAATAAATGGCAAAGGTAAAATCTCTGAAAAGTGTTTCAAAAATCGGCAGACCATTTTTTTGTTTCCGTTATTGAGATATAAATCGGTGAAGTTACCGTTACCGCGAAGGCGCACGATTTCTTCCATTTTTACCACTTCAAAACCTTCAAGTGTTGGCAGAATAACTTGCTGCTTTTCCGGTTTTTGTTCGTGAAAGTTTTCTACGATGATTTTATTTCGGTTAAAGATTTCATTGTTCATTATTTGATGCTGTACTTTATTTACCGCAACAATCAATTCCTCAATACTTATGGGCTTTAACAGATAATATGCCGCACTCTGATTCAGGGCTTTCAATGAATATTCAGAAAAAGCGGTAACAAATATGGTTTCAAAATGTAAATCTTTACAGGCTTCCAATACATCAAAAGCATTTCCAAAAGGCATTTCGACATCCAGAAAAACCAATTGTGGTTTCACTTCATGAAGCAGCGGAACGGCTTCTTTTATATTTTGAGCTTCACCCACAACCTCAACCTGCGGACAGTATTTGCTTAAATAATTTTTAAGCACTTCGCGCGCAGCAAGTTCATCTTCGACAATTACACTTTTTATCTTCTGCAGTGTCATCATATTTTGTCAATTAATGGAAAAACAATTTCAACGATAGTTCCCTTCTCTGCTCCTTCTTTCTCCGAAATCTTAAATGAAATATCTTTTTTATATAATTCGTTCAAAAGATCAATTCGTTCTTTTGTATTGTTCAAACCGCGGGATTCATAGATTTTTTGATTTGTTGTTTTGAGTTCACGGCTTTTGGCTAAACCAATTCCGTTATCATCAATCGTAACGATTATTTTTCCGTTTTTATAATCAAACCGAAGCGATAAAAACCCCTTTTTATCTAAATAGCGCAATCCGTGCCAAATTGAATTTTCTAAATGTGGCTGGATAATCATATTTGGAACAAAAACCCTTTCAGCATCCAGCGAATCATCTACAATAATTTCAAAATCAAATTTATCCTCAAAACGCAAATGTTCTAAATCCAGATATTTCTTAAGCTGTTCGACTTCTTTATCCAAAGAAATAAAATCCTTATTGGAATTTTCCATCATATTTCGCATCAAATTTGAATACGAAGTCAGGTATTTATTGGCTTCCAGTTCTTTATTTTCAGATATAAACTGATTCACGCTATTCAAACTATTGAAAATAAAATGCGGGTTCATTTCACGACGCAAAGACTGCAAAGCGATTTCTTTATTTTTTATTCTGATGGAATACAATGCTTTTGAAATAAACGTAAACAAAAGCAGCAGTAAAATTACTGAACCAATTAGAAAATAATTGAAGGTGTTTTTCTTTGAAATCAATTCGTCCTTCAAGGTTTTTTCTTTCTCTAACTGACGAATTTTATCCTCGGTAATCTGAAACGTTTTAGCATCAATTAAAGTCGTATCAGAATGAATGAGCTTTTCGAAGTTTTCAAAAAACTGTTCGTACAAAGCCATACTTTCTTTGTCCTCGCCTTTTGTTTTGTAATATTTAATTAAAGAAGACAAACTTTTTTTGGCTTCCGCCGAATTTCCTTTTTGAAACGATAAATCATACGCTTGTTTCAAAGATGAAATTGCTTTTTCAGCTTCTGCTTTTTGAAAATAAAGAGATGCCAGCGATTGCAATTGTTTTATTTCGGTATTATAATCTTTATTGATTTTGGCTTCGGCAAGTAGTTTTTCGTTGATGCTTACGGCTTTATCAAACTGATTGTCTTCGGCATACACTTTTGCAATTTCATTCTTGATTTTAATTACAGATTCCGGTTTGTCTTTTGCATACACTAATGCTCTTTTATAGCTTTCAATAGCAACCTTTTTATCTTTTAAATCTAATGAATTTTGCGCTTTTTGCACGTACGCATCTGTAACTTCCTGGCTTTTCTTTTCCTTTTTCAGCAATTCAATATTAGAATCTACATAACCCTTTTGACTCTCCGGATTCGACTGATTTTTAAGTCGGTTAGCGTCGTTTAAATTTATCTTTTCTTCAGAAACATCTTTTGCTAATGAACCCGCAACTTCATAATTTTTAATTGCCGAATCAAAGTTCTTCTGGTTTTCCTGTGTTTTGGCTAAGCTTCGCGTTACACGGGTTTTATCGTCGGTTAGTTTTAGTTTGGTATAACTGTTTAATGCTCTTTTAAAATATTCTTCGGCTTTGGCATTATCACCGTTATTTAAAAATTCATTCGCCAGCCTTTCATAATTCTGAGCAATTTTTGCTTCATCATTTTCATTTAATGATTTCGATAAATCGTCGGCAGCTTTACTGATTTTGACCTGCTGGCTTTTTTCACTTTTCTGCACAGGAAATGCCTGCGCTATTGTTCGCTGTGGAAACAGTAGCACTAAACAAAACAGACTAAAACCAATTAATAAATGACGTTTCACAATATGTTATTTAGAAATGTAAAGTAACCTAATTTCAAATTCCTATCCTATATTTTTCACCAAGTCAAACAGCCTGTTGACCCATTCTGTCAAAAATACGTTTTTTCGATCAATACATTTGACCACTAATTCTTAAAAACTATAATCATGAAAAAACTATTCTTTACATTTTTAGCGCTTCTATTTTCTTCATTTATTATTGGCCAGGCTTCGGGAAATGTCAATTATAAAAATCCGCAATCTTATAATAACGACAATAATACGATCGACACAAATTTCCCTTCAAATGGCGATATTGTGGTAAGCGTAAAAGGGCTTGCCAATATTAAAGCAGATGCTTATACGGCAATTTTCAGTGTAACTCAAACGGGTAAAACCACTAAAGAAGTAAATGAATTAATTGATCAAAGAATTACGCAGTCTCTCAATGCCATTAAACTTAAAAAAGGCGTGGAAACTTTTGTCGATATGATTTCGTTTGTTCCTGCTTATGAATATGAAGCAGAGAAAAAGCTTTTTAACCGTAAAACTTATAATGAAGTTCCGGCTGGATTTGAGTTGAAGAAAAACATTCATATCAAATTTTCAGACCCAAATCAGCTTAATGAGTTTATTGCTATTTTATCTAATAACGAAATATACGATTTGGTACGAGTGGATTATTTCTCTAATACATTAGAAACGGTTAAGAGAGAAATGATGCTAAAAGCAAAACTTTTGGTTCAGGAAAAAATTAAAAACTATCAGGAATTGCTTGGCGAAACATTTATAAATGCCGAAAAAAGAATCACCGACGATTACATCGTAAATGTTCCAGTAGAAATGTACAAATCGTATGAAGCTTACAATGGTTCTTCTTTAAACTTAAAAAAAGCGGCAAACGTTAATCAGCTTAGTAAATCTGTTACACTTTATTATCAGCCTGTATTTAATAAAGAATTTGATTTCGTTATTAATCCTACTGTTTTAGAACCAGTTATTCAAGTACAATATGAGGTTAAAATGGCGATTAGCAGAGAAAAGAAACAACCTTTAAAAGCCGACAAAACAGAGAAAGAATTTATTCTGGTGACTGCAAATGGTGATTTAAAAACATTGAATACAACTACAGCCCGACCAATTCATTAATCTGGCAGAAGCATTTCACCAAGTCAAAATACCGTTTCACCATTTGTGCAAAAAGCGCGCGTTTTTAGTTTTTAAGTTTGATCTGTAATCATCCAATTAAAACTAAAATTATGAAATCAAATCTTTTTATTTCCGCGCTTTTTGCTACTGTGTTTTCTATTGCCGGCTGTAATTCAGCGAATGCAAATCCAAAAAATAAAACTGAGATTAAGAAATCAGATTCCGTTACGGCTACCAAAATTCAGGTCGCACTTTTGCTGGACACTTCGAGCAGTATGGAAGGATTAATCGATCAGGCCAAATCGAGATTATGGAACATCGTGAATACTTTGACGACTTTAAAATACGAAGGAAAAACTCCAGATATCGAAATAGCGTTGTATGAATATGGAAATAGCGGCTTATCAGAAAAATCAAATTACATCAGACAAATTACGCCGCTTTCAACAGATTTGGATTTGATTTCGGAGCAATTATTTGCACTTAGAACCAATGGCGGAAATGAATATTGCGGCGCTGTAATTCAGGATGCGACAAAAGAATTAAAATGGGCAGACGAGAACAACAGTATGAAACTGATTTACATTGCCGGAAACGAGGGATTCAATCAGGGAAAAATCAGCTATAAAGAAGCCATAAGCAGTGCTTTAAAAAATGATATTTATGTAAACACGATTTTTTGCGGCAATAAAACGGAAGGTATAAACATATTTTGGAAGGATGGCGCTGACATCGGAAAAGGGAAATATTTTAATATCGACGCCAATCAATCTGTTGAATATATCGCAACGCCATATGACGATGAAATCACTAAATGCGATGAAAAAATAAACAAAACCTACATTAATTATGGTGCTAAAGGAGCTGACAAAAAAATGAACCAGGTTATGCAGGATCAAAATGCCAAAAAGGTTTCGAAAGCTAACTATACAGACCGCGCCGTAAGCAAATCAAAAGCGGTTTATAAAAATGAAAGCTGGGATTTGGTCGATAAAACAAAAGATGATGCAGCAGCTCTTTCGAAAATTAGAAAAGAAGAACTTCCCGCTGAACTTCAGGGTAAATCGACTGAAGAATTGCAAAAAATCGTAGCTGAGAAAACGAAGGAAAGAGAAACAATCCAAAAAGAGATTAGTGTTTTGGCTAAAAAACGTCAGGCGTATATTGATACCGAAGCTAAGAAAACTAAAAAGCAAGACGATCTTGGTAACACGATTAATACTTCGATAGTTGCTTTTGCAAAAGTGAAAGGTTATACGGTTGAGAAATAAATCGTACTGCAAATCCTGAAACATGAAAAAGAAAATATTCTTTTTGCTTTGGCTGAGCATTTTTGGCTTGAGTTTTGCCTGTAACAATAAGGAAGAAAAGCCAAAAATCATTACAAGTTCAAAACCGGTTTACTCCTACGAAGAGAAACTAAAAAGTGAGATAACTGAGATTAGGAATTTTTTGGGGAAAGCTCCTAAATACAATTCAAATGTTGTCTTCTTATTAGATATGAAGATTGAATCTGGAAAAAACCGGTTTTTTGTTTACGACTTAAAACACAACAAAATATTGAACAAAGGTTTGGTTGGCCACGGTTCCGGATCTGAAACCGGAATTGCCGGAAAACTACAATTTAGCAATACCAAAGATTCTAACTGCAGTTCACTTGGCAAATATGCAATTGGTAATTCTTATTTTGGAACTTTTGGAAAAGCATACAAATTATACGGTTTAGACAAAACCAATAGTAATGCTCTCGATCGAAATATCGTCCTCCACAAATATGTAGATATTCCTTTTGAAGAACAAATAAATCCTATTTGTAATAGTTTGGGATGCCCAATGGTTAACGAAAAGTTTTTTGGCGTAATTGAAAAAATGATCGATAATTCTAAAAAGAAAATTCTTTTAGTAATGTATTATTAAACCAACCTTTCACTTCATTTTGTCATCTATACTTTTATAACACTTTAAATTATACTCCAATGATTAAGAAACATGCAACGGCGCTTTTATTATTTTTAGGCATTTTTGCCTTTGCGCAAAAACCCATTTTCACCACTGCAAAAGTAAAAGCGGCAACGGTATATTTTAATGCTGCCGAAATTTCTCAAACTGCAAGTACGACTTTACCATTAGGAACAAGCGAAATTGTAGTTAAAAATGTGGCAGTAAATTTAAATGAAAGTTCTATCCAAATTGGTACGCCTGCAAGTGTAACGGTGCTTTCGGTTCAGTTTACCAATAATTATATTTCAGAATATGAAACTGATCCTAAATCGCCGTTATTGAAAAGAGTTCGTGACAGTATTGTTTTGGTTCAAAAGGAAATTCAGAAAGTAAATAATACTATCAATTCTGAAACAAAAACCATTCAGTTATTAGACAAAAACCAACAGATTTCCGGCGTAAATTCTGGATTGAATGTTGCCGAATTAATGAAAATGGTGGAGTATTATAAAAGCAAACAAATTGAAATTGCTAACAACATAAATACGCTGACAGAGAAAAAGCAAAAACTGGACGAAACGCTTCAAAAACTTAATAATAAACTTGAAGTGGATACAAGCAAAGAAGAAAAAACTTCGTCTGGAAAACTAATCGTTCAGGTAATGAATAGTGTAGCCGGGCCGGTTCCTTTAGAAATATCTTATTTAACCAATAATGCTGGCTGGTCTCCTTTTTATGATTTGCGTACCGAAAGTGTTGCGGCTCCAATTAATATGATGTACAAAGCACAAGTGGTTCAAAATACAGGAATTGACTGGAAAAAAGTAAAACTGACTCTTTCAAGCGGTTATCCAAATCAAAATAATCAGGCGCCAATATTGAGTTCTTGGTTTCTGGCGAATCAGGTATATAATGATGAAGTTGTGACTATTGGTTATGGAACACAGAAAAAAAGGAATCAGCTGCAGGGAAGTGTTTTTAAAGATAAAATAGCAGGTGTCCAAACGGAAATGGCTGCACCTGCGATAGCAGAATCTTCTGTTTCGAATTACACAACAGTTGCGGAAAACCAGCTTAATATTTCTTTTGATATTGATATTCCATATGATATTTTATCGAATGGAAAAATTCACAGCGTCTCTTTAAAAGAAATAAAACTTCCGGCAACGTATAAATATTATGCGGTTCCAAAAGTGGAAAACGATGCTTTTTTACTTGCTGAAATTGCAGATTACAGTAAATACAATTTATTGCGAGGCGAAGCGAATATTATTTTTGAAGGAATGTATGTTGGTAAAACGTTTATTGAACCGAATCAAACCAGCGATACTTTGAACCTGAGTATGGGACGCGACAAAAAAGTATCTATCAAACGTGAAAAAGTCGCAGATAAATCAGGAACTAAGTTTTTATCTGCTAAAAAAGAACAGACTTTTACTTTTGATATTACAGTAAGAAATAACAAAAAAGAAGCGGTTGAATTGCTTTTGAAAGATCAATATCCATTGACTACAAATAAAGATATTGAAGTAGAATTACTGCAAAGTGATTCGGCAAAAGTAAATGCCGAAACCGGAATATTAACCTGGCAATTGCAGTTAAAACCAAATGAAACCAAAAAATTCAGAATTAGTTATAAAGTGAAATATCCAAAAGATCAAACTTTGAACTTATAAATGGATAAACATTTAAACACAAATTCCACAAATTTCACGGACTGATCTGTGTTAATTTGTGGAATTTGTGTTATAAAAGGCCTTCGACTACGCTCAGGCTGACACTTGAAATTTAGAAGTCTCTTGAAATTGTCAGGCTGAGCGTAGTCGAAGCCCTATTTAGCAAATAATTAAGGCGCCGGATCTGGAATAATCGCCTGAACGTGGTTAATTTCTGCTATAATTTCTTTTGATAAAACTACATCAATTGTGGCGATGTTTTCTTTTAACTGTTCCATTGTTGTTGCACCAATAATCGCACTGGTCAAAAATGGCTGTTGCAAAACAAATCCCATTGCTAGTTCTGTCAATGTTAATCCGTGTTTTTTAGCAATTTCCTGATACAATTTTGTTGCTTGTGTACATTGTTCGCTTTTGTAACGTGTGTATTGCGGAAAAAGATTAACTCTCGCATTTGGATGTGCTTCGCCAGTTAAAAATTTACCCGTTAAAACTCCAAATGCTAAAGGAGAATATGCTAATAAACCAACATTTTCATATTTTGAAACTTCGGCAGAACCCACTTCAAAAAGGCGGTTCAATAAATTATAAGGATTTTGAACGGTTTTGATTCTTGGCAGGTTTTGGTATTTACTTTCCTCTAAAAGACGCATCATTCCCCACGCGTTTTCATTTGAAACTCCAATATGTTTAATTTTTCCTTCTTTAATTAATCCGTCAAACGTTTCAAGGATTTCTCTAAAATGATCTTCCCACGCATCATCATGACCATTAAAACCACGCTGTCCGAAATAATTTGTTTTACGTTCCGGCCAATGCATTTGGTACAAATCAATATAATCTGTCTGAAGGCGTTTTAAACTATTTTCTAAAGCATATTTAATACTTGCCGGAGAAAAATCTCCTTTTTCACGCATATAAGTAAAATTCGGGTTTGGTCCTGCAATTTTAGAGGCTAAAACAACTTTATCGCGATTTCCGGATTTTTTAAACCATGTTCCGATGATTTTTTCTGTACTTCCGTAAGTTTCTTCACGTGCCGGAACGGAGTACATTTCGGCTGTATCAAAAAAGTTTACGCCTTGTTCAAGTGCATAATCCATTTGTTCGTGACCTTCAGCTTCTGTATTCTGCTGACCAAAAGTCATCGTTCCAAGATTTATTTTACTAACTTTTATATCTGTGTTTGGGATTGTAGTGTATTTCATTTTTTTCTTTATAGGTTCAAAGTTGCAGAGGCGCAAAGGTACAAAGGGATTTTACAAATCTAAATTTGACAAAGGTTAAAAAAAGTACAAGATTTTTATGCCTTCGTTTCCTGCAAGGTTTTGAAAACCTTGTAGGTATTGTTATCTATTCTCAACAAACTTAAACTTAAACCTACAAGGTTTTCAAAACCTTGCAGGAAACAAAAAAGGGTTCAAAGTAAAACTTTGAACCCTTTTTAAAAATCTTAGCATCTTAGTCCCTCAGAACCTTAGCAACTTAATTTATACTATTAAGCATTTCAGCGATTTCATCTAATCTTGGTGTTAAGATGATTTCGATTCTGCGGTTTTTAGCTTTTCCTTCCGGAGTGGCGTTGCTTGCCAAAGGAGAAAATTCGCTTCTTCCCGCTGCTGTAAGTTTTTGTTTGTTGATTTTATTGTTTTCGCTCAAAATAGCTACAATTGCTGTTGCTCTTTTAGTCGATAAATCCCAGTTGTTTGCAATTGGTCCTGAACCAGCATACGGATCATCATCTGTATGTCCTTCAATAAGAACAGAAAGATCCGGATTGTCGCCCAAAACTTTTCCAAGTTCTACAACGGCTCTTCTACCTTCTGTTCCAACAGCCCAGCTTCCTGAATTGAAAAGTAATTTGTTTTCCATAGAAACATATACTTTACCGTTTTTCTGTTCTACTGTTAAACCTTTACCTTCAAAACCGTTAAGAGCTTTAGATAAAGTTTCTTTTAGCTTGCGCATTGCTTCTTCTTTAGCAGCAATCATATCTTCAAGTTCTTTCAAACGGTTTGCTGTTTTATCTAAACGTGCTTGTTCATCGGCCAGTTTTTTAGATTTTGCTTCTAATTGAGCAAGCAAATCACGGTTTTTAGCCATATTACTTTCTAATGCATCGTTGCTGTTTTTCTCTAATGCATTATAAGAATCCTGTAATACTTTGTATTTCTTTTGCTCTGCAGCTAAATCAGCTTTTTGTTTGGCAAGGTCATCTTTTGTTGCCGATAAATCTTTTGTTAGTTTATCTCGGTCTAACTCTAACTGATTTTTTGCTGTTTTTAAATCTGCATTTTCGTCAGCGATAGAACGGTTTTCTTTTTTTAGATCTGAATATTTTGTTTCAAGATCATTGTAAATCTTTTTGGATACACAAGAAGTTGCAGACAATGCCAAAACTACTAATCCAATGGAGGCTTTTTTAATCATTTTACTTTTGTTTTTTATTTGGGGCGATAATAATTCTTAATATTTTAAATTCAAAAATTCCAAATTCCAATGTTTCATAGTTTTAATGGAATGTATATTTTAAATCTTTGAACCGCAGTTCTTTCAACAAGAACAATACCAAACTTTATTCAATTTCAACTAAAACCGGACAATGATCTGAGTGAATGGCATCTGGAAGAATAACGGCACGTTTTAAACGATGCCCCATTACTTCGCTCACTAAATTATAATCGATACGCCAGCCTTTGTTATTTCCTCTGGCTCCTGCGCGGTAACTCCACCATGAATAATGATGCGGATCTTTATTAAAATGACGGAAACTATCAATAAAACCAGACTTCATAAAACTATCCAGCCAGGCACGTTCTGCAGGTAAAAATCCCGAAACCGTTTTGTTACGAACCGGATCGTGAATATCAATTGCTTCGTGGCAAATATTGTAATCGCCGCAAATAATAAGGTTTGGAAGCGTCAGTTTCAATTCGTTAACATAGGTTTGAAAATCATCCATAAACATAAATTTATGATCTAATCTTTCGATGTTAGTTCCAGAAGGTAGATACAAACTCATTACCGAAACATCATCAAAATCAGCACGTAAATTTCTGCCTTCAAAATCCATATGATGAATTCCAGTTCCGTAAACCACTTTTTTAGGTTCTATTTTAGATAATATTGCAACACCGCTATATCCTTTTTTTGTTGCAGGATAGTAATATTGATACGGATAGCCGGCAGCCGTTATTGCTTCGACAGGAATCTGATCCTGAGTAGCTTTTATCTCCTGAAGGCAGATAACATCTGGACTTGCCGCCTGAAGCCATTCGATAAAACCTTTAGTAATTGCAGCACGAATTCCGTTTACATTATAAGAAATAATTTTCATATGGATATTTTTTTTAGGATTCCAAATGTAATAAAAAAGAGGAAAGTTTGTAATTGAATAAAGGAAAAGTAGAGTTTTTTGTTATCTTTGTTCGCTGCTCTAATAAATTAAAAATAGTACATGGGTTTAGTTACCGCGAAAGAAGTTGCAAAGGCAATAAATGTTGAGAAGTACGGAGTGCTTGGTACCTTCTCAGGCTGGATTCTTATGAAGGTTCTTAAGATCTCTACCCTTAATAAAATTTACGATCATAATAAACATTTAGAGGATGTTGCGTTTTTAAATGGAATTTTGGATGAGATGGAAATCAAATTCGAAATCCCTGAAGAAGATTTAAAACGTTTACCTAAAGATGGCGCTTATATAACCATTTCAAATCATCCGCTTGGAGGAATTGATGGTATTTTGCTTTTGAAATTAATGCTTGAAAGAGAACCAAATTTCAAGATTATCGCTAATTTCTTATTGCATCGAATTGTTCCGCTAAAAAAATACATCATGCCGGTTAATCCTTTTGAAAATCATAAGGATGCTAAATCGAGCGTTGTTGGAATCAAAGAAACTTTGCGTCATTTAAGTGACGGAAAGCCTTTGGGAATTTTCCCTGCCGGGGAAGTTTCGACTTATAAAGATGGAAAATTAGTAGTAGATAAACCTTGGGAAGAAGGTGCCCTAAAATTAATCAGAAAAGCCAAAGTTCCGGTTGTACCGATATACTTTCACGCTAAAAACAGTAAATTATTTTATTGGCTTTCTAAAATTGATGATACGCTGCGTACTGCAAAACTTCCGTCAGAACTGCTTACACAAAAAGACCGTGTTATTAAAGTTCGTATTGGGAAACCAATTTCTGTAAGCGAACAAAATGAAATAGAATCTTTTGAAGAATACTCAGAATTCTTAAGAAAGAAAACCTATATGCTTGCCAATCCTTTTGAAAAAGACACCAAATTGATTGACACAGCAAGTTTAAAAATTCCTAAAGCACCCAAAAAAATCGTTACGCCGGCGAATGAATCAAAAATGATTGATGAAGTTCAGGCGTTAAGAAACAGCGACTGCAGGTTATTACAGAGTAAAAATTATGAAGTGTTTTTTGCACGTGCAAAATCAATTCCGAATATTTTACATGAAATTGGACGTCTTCGTGAAATTACTTTTAGAGAAGTTGGTGAAGGAACTAACGAATCTATTGACATTGACGAATACGATCAATATTATCACCATATGTTTTTATGGGATGATGAAACTAAAAAAATCGCAGGTGCTTACCGTATGGGATTAGGGGCTGAGATTTACCCGAAATACGGCATCGAAGGTTTTTATCTGACTGACTTATTCCGTTTTGAACCCGAATTGCATGATATGATGCATAAATCGATCGAAATGGGACGTGCTTTTATCATTCGTGAATATCAGCAAAAACCAATGCCTTTATTCTTATTATGGAAAGGAATTATTCACACTACATTACGTTATCCTGAACATAAATATTTATTAGGCGGTGTGAGTATCAGTAATCAGTTTTCAGATTTCTCTAAATCACTTATGATTGAGTTCATGAAATCAAATTATTACGATCCGTATATTGCACAATACATTCACCCGAAAAAGGCATATAAAGTAAAACTGAAAGACGCAGATAAAGACTTTATTTTTGACGAAGCTGAATCTGACTTAAATAAATTCGATAAAATTATTGACGAATTAGAACCTGGAAATTTACGTTTGCCAGTTTTAATTAAAAAGTACATCAAGCAAAATGCACGTGTGGTTGCTTTTAACGTCGATCCTTTGTTTAATAACGCTGTCGATGGTTTAATGTACATTAGAATCGCAGATATTCCAGAAAGCACTATGAAACCTGTTATTGAAGAGTTTCAAATAGAATTAGAACGTAAATTATCTGAGAAAGAAGATTAATCAGATTTACTCCAAAATAGAAAAATCCCATTTGCTAATACAAATGGGATTTTTTATTTACAATTTTTATTTAAAAACTAGTCGTTTTACTTTTCTATTAGGATTAAAACCATGGCTTTTTACCAACCTGATATGTCTGGTAAAATTCTTCATCTGATTTTGTTAGATAGATAATACCTTCAATAAAACCAACAATTCCACCTAAACCACAAGTAATTAAAGTAACTATAAGTTGAATAATTCCTTCTTTTTGATAACCCAAATAAAATTTATGTACTCCAAATGATCCTAACAAAATCCCTAGAACCCCGGCAGTAACTTTTTTATTCTCTACTTTTCCTGAATTTAAATCTTCGTTTTCCATAATAATAAATCTAATTTTTAACTTCTTAATTATTTCTAAAAACCCGCAATATTACCCCCTTAAACATAAAGCTTAAACCACTAAAAGCCATCAAAGTATTATAAAAAGACATTTATGAATCAATCTTCGAATAGAGGAATTATATTTAATCTGTACATAAAAAAATCCCATTTGCTTATACAAATGGGATTTTATGTTTACAATTTTGTTTTAAAACTAGTTCGTTTTACTTTTCAGGATTAAAACCAGCCTTTTCTGCCAACTTGATACGTTTGATAAAAATCTTCATCTGATTTTGTCAGATAAATAATTCCTTCAATTAAGCCTATTAAACCTCCTATTCCGCATAAAAGACCTAAAACAAGCTGAATAATGCCTTCTTTACTATATCCTAAATAGAATTTATGAATTCCTAATACTCCTAATAAAATAGCTAGAATTCCAGCAACAACTTTTTTGTTTTCTGGTTTTGGTCCTCCAAATTCTGATTGTGTGTTTTCCATAGTTTTATTCTTAAAATTAGTATTTAAATTAAAAAATAATCGGGCAAAAAAAATCCCATTTGTTATGATACAAATGGGATAAATATGTTTTTAGAACCAGCCTTTCTTACCTACTTGGTAAGTTTGGTAAAATTCTTCGTCTGATTTTGTCAGGTAAATGATTCCTTCAACGAAACCAATTATACTTCCAACTCCGCAAGTAACAAGAGTAATTACTAATTGGATAATTCCTTCTTGTGTATATCCTAAGATAAATTTGTGAATTCCAAATCCACCTAATAAGATTCCAAGGATTCCGGCAACAACTTTTTTGTTTTCTGCTTTTGGTTCAGATGGTGTATTCCAAGATTCTGGTTTTGTAGTCTCCATTTTTATATATTTAGTTAATTAATTATTGCAATTCAACTTTACCAATTTCATTGATTTCTTCGATATCATTTTTAGGGTAGTCTCCATCTGTACATAATAAAATCAAAATCCAGATTGGGCCGGCTAATGGAATAAAAGCAACAAAATAAAACCAGCCGCTTTTTCCAACATCGTGTAATCTTCTAACTAATACACCTAAACTTGGAAAAAGTGTTGCCAATGAATAAAGTATCACAAGAACATATCCAATGATTCCTCCTGTCATAGCGTCACCAAATATTGTCCCAAGTATAACTCCAATAATTATTAATGAAAATGAAATTATACCATTTGCAAGTGCAAAATACCAATATTCACTTCTTCTTGCACGACCTTTAAAGTTTGCATAGTTTTCAAAAACCACTTTTTTGTACCATTCAATCATAAATTAATAAATTAGTTAGTTTACCCCTACTCTTTTTAGGATTTTCAGTTTCTCCTTTTCTAAAATTTTGTTAAAAAAATCGAAAACAATATTAAACAAAAATAATTTTAAAAACTAATAATGAACATTACTTTTACAGAATTGCCTTGTTATTAAAAACTAAACTGATTTTATTAAAATCAAGAAGTAATTAAATTCTGATATCAATAATTTACTTCGAATACACTTTTTTTATTTTATCAACAATAACCTGTGCCAAACGCTCGTGACTTTCAAAAGTCCAACCTGCAATATGAGGCGTTAAAATTACTTTTCGCCCGTCTAATAAATACTGAAAAGCTTCGGGAGTATTTTTATCCTGAAAAAGAGTTTCAAAAGACAGCTTTTCATATTCCAAAACATCAAGACCTGCACCAAGTACTTTCCCGGTTTTCATTGTCTCAACTAAATCTGCCGTAACAATATTTTTACCTCTCGAAGTATTAATTATCCATATTGGCTTTTTGAATTCGTTAATAAACGCAGCATCAACCATTCTATCCGTTTCTCGAGTCCACGGAATGTGCAGACTCAAAACATCTGTTTTTTCCTTAAGTTCCTTTAATGAAACTTGTCTGGCATTTTCATCTCCCACATTATCCTGAATATCATAACATAAAACTTCGACATCAAACCCTCTCAGTTTTTTTGCAAATGCTTTACCCATATTTCCATAACCAATAATCCCTACCGTTTTTCCATCCAGTTCGTGACCACGGTTACTTTCTCTGTTCCATTGACCCGAACGAATTTCATAATCGGCAATATTCAATTTATTAAAAAGAGAAAGAATCATCCCTAAAGTATGTTCTGCAACCGCATTTCGATTTCCTTCGGGAGCGGCGATTAGTTCAATATCTTTAGATAAAGCGTAATCACAGTCAATACTTTCTAAACCCGCACCAACACGTGCAATAAACTGTAAATTGGTCGCTTTGTCCAGAAATGTTTTATCAATTTTAAATCTGCTGCGAATTACGATCCCGTTATAATCCTGAATTTTAGCTTCAATTTCTTCTTTAGAAGATTTAAAATCGGCGTGATTTTCAAAACCCGCTTCTTCAAGTTGTTGCCAAAGAATAGGGTGATTGCTGTCGATATGAAGAATTTTTACACTCATTTTTTATTCTGTTTTATTAAAACAAAAATACAGCTAATTCTTAATTGTTCCATTTTTAAATGAAAACACAATTTCAATTACTTAATCAACATCCAGATAAGGATCAAGAACTTCTGCCAATTTATTGAGCCAATAAAAATTATCATCGATATTAGGTAATTCAGATTCCAAAGTTTCACATCCGCGCATAGAGCACAATGAAAGAGCATGATTTACTTGTCGTATCGTTTTGGCCATATCTTCAGGATCAATACTGTGTATGAAAAAGTCTTTTAATCTGTTTTCAAATTCTTGTGAAAGGTTTTCTGTAGTCATTATTTTATTTTTTTATAAGTAAATTGCCTCCAGTTTTAACTGGAGGTTTTTTTATGTTAAAAGGGAAAGGCTTTAGCCGAATTTCTATTTAAAAGTAAAATCTAGCATTTCTTTAAATTCAAGATTTAAAGCATTTAAGATTTTTACAAGAGTTTAGTTGTGGTATTTACTTCAGCTCTTTTATTCTGCCTATTTGAGATTAGGAATGTTACTATCACAAAAGTCGTAATAATTTTCTTTAAATAAGACTCATAAATGTGTCCAAAATATTAAAAGTTTTATTATTTTTTAACTGAAATAATTCCTCTCGTTTTGTCATTTCGAGGAACGAGAAATCGCACTAGAAACTCGACAAAGATTGGCGATTCTCTTTATAGATTCACGAGTGCGATTTCTCCTTCGTCGAAATGACATAGAATGAGCATAGGTTTTTTTCTCAAATTGGGTTAGACGCACTGCAGTGCGTCTCTACGATAAAACCTGGCGAAACCTTTGTCCCTTTGAACCTCTGAACCTTTGTCCCTCTCGAACTAAACTTTTTTATTGGTCAGATTTTTTTTAACTTTGAAAAACAAGCCTCAAAGAAATTCTCTCTTTTCTAAATCACACAATCTTTCTAAAATGAAATTGACCAAGACTTTTAAAGCCTTTTTTGAAAACGAAAAATCAGGAGGATTGCTTCTATTATTTGTTACGATTATTTCTTTGTTTGCCGCAAATTCGTCTTATGCGACGGAATATATTTCTTTTTGGGAAAAAGATCTGGGCGGACATTCGATCACGCATTGGATTAACGACGGATTAATGACGATTTTCTTTTTATTGATTGGTTTAGAATTAGAACGCGAAATTTATCATGGCGAACTTTCCAATATAAAAAATGCATCATTGCCTATTATGGCTGCTTTTGGCGGAATGCTGGTTCCTGCCGCTATATTTTTAGCTTTAAATTTTAAAACGGCAACGCAAAACGGTGCCGGAATTCCAATGGCGACAGATATTGCTTTCGCAATTGGAATTTTATCTCTTTTAGGAAACAAAGTTCCCGCATCTTTAAAAGTCTTTTTAACCGCACTTGCCGTTATAGACGATTTGGGCGCCATAATTGTCATCGCTGTTTTTTACACAAAATCAATTGCCTTTTTAAATTTAGGCATTGCATTGGGAATTTGGATTTTATTATTTCTCTTAAACCGAATGAAAGTTTACAACCTAATTCCGTATTTAATTGGCGGCGTAATAATGTGGTATTTTATGTTAAACTCCGGAGTTCATGCTACAATAACGGGCGTTATTTTAGCCTTTGTGATTCCGTTTGGAGACTGCAGCGAAAAATCGTCCTCTTATAAATTGCAGCATTTTTTACATAAGCCTTCGGCATTTTTTATTTTGCCTTTGTTTGCAATTGCGAATACTTGCATCGCCATAAATTCTGATTGGCATGCTGGATTAAATCATCCCAATACATTTGGAATTATTCTTGGTCTCGTAATAGGAAAACCTTTGGGAATTGCTCTTTTTTCTTCCATTGGCGTAAGTGCCGGATTATGTGCTTTACCAAAAAGCTTAAAATGGGCGCATATTTTAGGCGCCGGAATGTTGGGCGGAATTGGTTTTACAATGTCTATTTTTATTACGCTCCTGGCTTTTAAAGATCCCGAAACAATTCTGTATTCTAAAATATCAATTATTATAGCTTCTGTACTTTCCGGCGTTTTGGGATTTGCTTATTTAAAGTTTGTTCTTTCCAAAGATAAAAGCGTTTAGTTTTTTGGCACGCAGATTTTCGCAGATATAAACAGATTTAATTTTAATAATCTTAATTAAGAAATGAAAAAGTATTATTGTTTGTTGTTTAGTTTTGTCTTCCTTTTTTCTTGTAACGACAAAAAACCCGTTTCTGAAACTCCCATTTCAAAAAAAATTGTTACTGTTACTTTACCAAAGCCATTTGACAAAAAATTGATAGAAGGCACTTATGAAACAAAAGCCGAAGAAAACGATTCTGATGATTGTCAGCTTTCTTTACAAATAACTAAAACAAAAAGCGGGTATTCTTATTTCTTAAAAACAAAAACCAGACAGCTTAAAGGAATTGCGACTTTTAAAATCCAAAAATATGGAGAAAAATATTTGATTCTCGAAGGTATAAAATGGGATGAATATGAAGGCGATATAAGTCATGAAGAAGAAAATGATTCTGTTTCGGATTCTGAAACTTCTTCAAAAGAATTAGAAATCCCAGTTGGAATCGAAGCTTCTTATGTAAAAGACACATTGACAATTCAAAATTATGGCAACTCGATGAATTCCTATACAAAGCTTTCAGAATGTGGGAGGAAATATATTCGATTGATTAAAACCCAAAAGTAAAATTCCAAATTCCAAACTTCGCAAATGAAGAAAATACGCCATATCCTTTTGTTTTCAATTACTTTGATAATTCTACTCGTTGGAGTAATGTTCTATGAAATAAAAACGTATGAACCTGTAACAAATTGTCAAATTCCTGTTCCCTTTTGTGGAACAGAAAGTCCTAAATTAACAGAAAAACAATATGGGGGAAAAGAAATTTTTAACGCTAATTGTGCTGCTTGCCATAAACTAGACGCCAAAAGCACTGGTCCGGCACTTCGTAACATTGATTCATTAGTTTTTGTAAAATGGATGATCGATAAAAATCACAGGATTGACACCACTAAAATTGAAAAATTAGGACTTGATTTTCACAGAACGAAGTTTAAAGATTATTTAAATGAAGAAAATCTTCCTTTGTTAATAGATTATTGTTCAGGAATACGTTATTAAATCTTAAAAACTTACCATTATGATCGCAAGAATATGGCACGGAAAAACAAAAGTTGAAGATTATGAAGCTTATACCCAATTCATAAATGACACTGCAATTCCTGATTATTCAAAAACAGCTGGTTTTGTAAAATTGTCTTTTTTAAGAAATATCAAAAACAACGAAGCACATTTTACGCTAATTACATATTGGGAAAATCTCGAAGTAATTAAAAATTTTGCAGGAGACGATTTCGAAAAAGCAAAATATTATCCTGAAGATGATGACTTTTTATTAGAATTTGAAGAGAAAGTCGAACATTTTGAGGTTTTTGCTTAAACAATTATCCTAAATGTCATCCTGAGCGAAGTCGAAGGACTTTATTGTGCATAAGGTCTTCGACTTCGCTCAGACTGACAATCTATTAATTTCAAATTTATCCATAATATTGTCATTTCGATTTCTATGATAAAACCAAATCTTTTTGATAATGGATTTGGTTTTTTATTACCGCAAAAACCCGATGTATTATTTTGTTTCTCACAGCGTTTAAAACGCTCATTTTATTCTTTCCTTCATCAACTTTTCTGATGTAGTATTTTCTTAAATCATTGTCTA